>NZ_JBNPKS010000012.1:0-75430 GCF_050313065.1 Desulfovibrio sp. SGI.230
GGGAAGGGGCGTTTTTTGGTAAAAACTGCCCCTTCCCCCACGCCCCCATCCCCGAAAAAACTTTTGCTCTGGTGATGTTGCCTGTCCCCGTCGCTGTCCGGAGGGCAGGGATGGCGCTGTGTTCCCGGCATGGGCACGAAAGGGAACAAGAGAGGAAAAGCTGGAAGGCCGCTCCATGGTGAGCGGCTTTTTTCGTGGTGGACACCGGGAAAGGGCAAGACCTGATGTTTCAATCCACAGTCGCCCCATCCGCCGGCTGAGCTTTAGCCGCTGCGACGCAGGAAGCTACGGATAAAGACAGCAATGTGTTACGCGGCAAGACAGCCCATGAAAGCGCTGTCGCTATCCGTAAGCCAGCTGGTGCGGGCAACGGCTACCGCCTCCGCAGCCGACGGACAGGGGGCGTGCGGACTGTCTCCCTGAGGGGAGAGGTCTCAAGTCACAAAGGAATTTTTAATAAAGAAGGCAGGTTGCCTGCCCCGGAACGGGCCGGAAGGAGAGGATGCCGGGCAAAGGCTGGAGACGGCGAAGAGGGGGCCTCAACGTAGCCTCCATCTCCTGTCGGCCACAGGGCATGAAAAAAGGGCGCCCGAGGGCGCCCTTTTTGTCTTTGATGGGGAAGGGGTTATTTTTTCAGCTCTTCTTCGATGGCCTGCCGCATCTCGGGCGAGATCTTCGGATCCTTGAGGCCGGCCTCCCAATGGGCGCGCCCCTTGTCCTTCTGCTGCAGGAAGTAGCTGTAGAGCACGCCCAGGCTGTAACGCACCGTGGCGTCGTCCCGCAGGGCCACCACCTTTTCCAGGGTCGCGGCCGCTTCCTGCGGCTTGCCCTGATTGTGCAGGATGACGCCCAGCATGTAGAGGGGCTGGGGATCGTTGACGTCCAGGGCCACGGCGCGCTGGGCAAAGGTGGCTGCGGCGTCCCATTCCTGGGTGGCCATCAGGTGTTCGGCCAGATGCATCAGGGCATCCTTGTTGGTGGGCTCGGCGGCCACCTTCTGCATCAGGCTGGCCAGCAGGTTCTGTTCCTGTCCCATGCCCTGCGGGGCCGTGGGACGTTCGGTCACCAGGTGCGGATTGCTGACACGTTCCTTGATGGTGACGCCCAGCATGACCAGCAGGCTCAGGCCCAGCAGCAGGATGATGGCGCGGGCGGTGAAGGAAAGACGGCTATCAGTCATGCAGGATCTCCATCTGGCGCAGACGGGCATCCAGACGACGCTGGGCACAGCCCATGAAGACCAGGTACGCGGCCAGACCCAGCCAGACGGCGGCACCGGCCGCCACCAGCCACAGGAAATTGCTGTCCATAGGGCACTCCTTGAAAGCGGGGATCCCGCTTGTATCCGTTGAAAACAGGGCTCACCGAGCCCGGACGGAGCACGGCTCCGCCTGTCCGCTCCCCGGGAGCGGCGCATCCACGGCCGTCATCCCGCCGCATGCGGCGGACGGGACAGACCGGGGACCGAAAATCAGTCTTCCGCCTGCAGGCGCAGGCTGTCCAGCCGGTCGCGCAGGCCCAGCTGGCGGGTGCGCAGCCACACCAGGCCCGCCCAGAACAGGCCCATGGCCGCCACACAGGCGATGGCGGTCAGCTTCATCTCAGGTTCCAGCCCGCCGCCCTTGGAGGCGAACACCGCCGGATGGATGGAACGCCACAGCCGGGCCGAAAGGAAGACCAGCGGCACGTCCAGAAAGGCCACCACGCCCACTACGGCGCAGATCATGCGCTTGCGCTGGGGCGGCAGGTCCAGGCCGCGCAGCACCAGATAGCCCGCATAGATGAACCACATGACCAGCGTGGTGGTCAGGCGGGGATCCCACGTCCACCAGACGCCCCAGGAGCGGCGGGCCCAGATCATGCCCGTGACCAGGGCCAGACCGGCCAGCAGCACGCCCACTTCGGCAGCGGCCGCGCAGACGCGGTCAGCGGCCGGGGAACGCCGGATCAGGTAGACGATGGACGCCACGAAGACCACCAGAAAGCTGATGAGCGCCCACCAGGCCAGCGGCAGATGGGTATAGAAGACCTTCTGCATCAGGCCCAGCTGGGCTTCCACAGGGGCATAGAAAAAGATCAGCCACTGGCACACGGCCAGGGCCGCACCGCCCAGCAACACCAGCAGCAGGGGCCACACGGAAAAGGCGCGTTGCATCATTCGTCTCCCGAATACATGAAGCCGAACAGCAGCAGTCCGGCAGCCAGAAAGACACCGTCGAAGGCGGCGGCCAGCCCTATCCACGAGGCCGGGCCGTCAGGCGCGGGCGCACCGAACACCTGGGCCGCCACGCCGATCCCCGCCAGCAGCAGGGGCACCAGCAGGGGGAAGAGCACGATGCTCAGCAGGGACTCGCGCGCCGCGCCGCCCTGCGAGAGCGCGCCCAGCAGCGAACCCAGGGCGCACATGCCCACGTCCACCAGCAGCAGCGTGCCGAGGCCCACGGGCCAGAGCGCGCCTATCTCCTGCGACAGGAAGACCACGGCGGCGGGCAAAAAGAACATCTGGGCCACCAGCAAGAGCAGCAGCCCGGCCAGGGCCTTGCCCAGCCACACGGCCTGTATGGGGGCCGGGGCCAGCAACAGGCCCAGACGCGCGCCGTTGGCCTCTTCCAGCGCATAGAGCGTATTGAAGATGAGCACCTGACAGAAGGCCGAGCCCAGCCAGAACACGGCGCCCGCGCCCTGGGGGCTCATGCGTTCGCCCACGCCCTGCGACAGGCTGAACACGAACAGCAGCAACAGGCCCAGCAGCAGGCCCTGCACCAGCCCGCTACCGCGGGTGAAGGTCAGCAGCAGGTCCTTGCGGGCCACGGTCAAGGCAAAGGATATCATGCGGGAACCTCCCCGGCAGTGGACGCGGCCACATTCCCCGTGGCCGCGTTGAGCACGGAATCCACGGCGGCAAGGCCCTGCGGCGGCCCGTCATAGGCCAGGCGGCGGTTCTCCAGCAGCAGCAGGCGGTCGGCCAGGGGGCTGTCGCCCGCCAGATCGTGGCTGACCACGATGACGCAGGCTCCTCGCTCCCGGGCGGCCAGCATCTCGCGCCGCACCAGGGCCATGGAATTGACGTCCAGGCCGGTGCCGGGCTCGTCCAGCAGCACAAGGTCCGCGTCCAGCAGCAGCACCCGCGCCAGGTTCAGGCGCTGGGCCATGCCGCGCGAGAACACCCCGGCCCGCTCTTCGGCATGGGCGGCCAGCCCCACATGCTCCAGCAGGGCCAGGAGCTCCGCCCGCGAAGGGCGCAGGCCGTGGGCCCGGGCCCAGAACTGCAGGTTCTCCAGCGCGCTCAGGCCCGGATAGACGAAGGTGGCGTGTCCCAGATAGGCCAGGCGCGGCCCGTCTTCACGGGCGACGCCGCCCGCCCCCGTGCCGTCGAAGATGACCTCGCCCGCCGAGGGGCGGGACAGGCCGGCGATGATGCGCAGCAGCGTGCTCTTGCCCGCGCCGTTGCCCCCGGCCAGCAGGGTGATGCTGCCCGCCGTGAAGCGGCAGCTCACCCCTTTGAAGACCACCTTGAGGCCGTAGAGCTTGGCCAGGTTCTCAAGACGCAGCATGATGGCGGCCTCAGGCCTGCGGCCCGTTGTCGGCGGGAGCGTCGCTCCCCGCTTCGGGCGTCTGCTTTTTGCGGCCGCGGGCCAGCATGAGGAAGGGGAACAGGCACATGAGCGTGCCGCCTATCCACATCCAGTTGACCAGGGGCTCCACGCTGAAGCGGATCAGCACCGAGGCGTTCTCGTCCAGGCCCAGGAAGGAGGCATACAGCTCGTTGCCCAGACCGGGGACCACGTCCACTTCGGAGAACTGCATGGTACCGAACTTGTCGTACATGCGGCGCTGCGGCTTGAGCTCGCCCAGCAGCGTGTCGCCTTCATAGATCTTGAGGCGCGCTTCCAGATAGTCATGGTCCACGGCGCGGCCCTGCTGGGCCTCCAGCAGCTCCACGCGGTAGGCGCCGGCCTGCTGCACGCCCTTGCCGTTCTGGAAGAGCAGGTCGTATTCCTGCTTGTAGGGGCCGGAGAAGGCCATGCCCAGCACCAGCACCGCCAGGCCCACATGCAGGCCCGCGGCGCCGACGGCACGCCAGCCGCCCTTGCCCGGCAGGGAAGGCAGACTGGCCAGCAGCCCGGCCAGACAGGCCACGGAGCCCGCCGCGGCCAGCAGGGCCACGGGCTGGCGGTAGCCCAGGAAGAAGAAAGCGGCGCCCGAGGCCACGAAGGCCCCCAGAGCGAGCCAGAAGCGCGGCGCGTCACGCAGGCCGCCGTCCCAGCGCAGCCAGGGACAGACCATGAGCAGCAGCATGATGAGCATGCCCAGGGGCACGCAGACACGGTTGTAGAAATTGGCGTCCAGGCCGTGGGGCTCCGGCGTCCAGAGCAGACTGATGACCGGCCACATGGTGCCCACGAGGATGATGACCGAAAGGGCCAGCAGCAGCCAGCAGACCATCACCAAAAAACCTTCGCGGCTGACGATGCCCGCCAGCTCGCGCCCGCGCGCGGGCACGGAGAAGGCCGCCCAGAAGGAGATCAGCAGGCCCCCCAGCACGAAGACCGTCAGGGGCGTGCCCACGCTGCCGTCACCGAAGGCGTGCACGGACTGCACCACGCCGCTGCGCACCAGATAGGTGGCGAAAAAGGCGGAGATGGTGGTCAGGCACATCAGGGCCACGTTCACGCGATGCAGCTTGTTGCGGCGCTCCTGCACGATGAGGGTGTGCAGGGCCGCCGTGCTAATGAGCCAGGGGATGAGGGAGGCGTTCTCCACCGGGTCCCAGGCCCAGTAGCCGCCCCAGCCCAGTTCCATGTAGGCCCACCACATGCCCAGGATGATGCCCGCGGTCAGGAAGGCCCAGGCCAGCAGGGTCACGGGGCGGGTCACACGGTGCCAGCCGTCCTCGCCCTCACCGCCGGAAAGGCTCTGGGCCAGGGCAAGACAGGCGGGCACGGTGAAGCCGCCGTAGCCCAGGAAGAGCAGCGGCGGGTGGAAGATCATGCCGGGGTTCTGCAGCAAGGGATTGAGGCCGTTGCCGTCCGGCGGCACGGGCGACTGCATCTCGAAGGGATTGCTCCAGCAGGAGAGGATCAGGGCGAAGAAGGCCATGATGGCGTAGAAGAAGCCCCAGTACCAGAGCCGCGTGGCGGGCGTCAGGCGCTTGTAGGCGGGCGTCAGGGCAAAGATGCTGCCGCTGATGGCCACGGAAAAGGCCCAGAACAGCATGGAGCCCGGCTGCCCGGCCCAGAAGGCCGTCAGGCGGTAGAAGGCGGGCAGCACACGGTCCGTGTAGCTGGCCACATAGACCAGGCTGAAGTCGTTCCAGAACAGGGCGTGCAGCAGCAGGGCCGCCGCCAGGGAAAGGGCGCCGGTGATGGCCCAGTGGACCTTTTCGATCAGCGCCAGGGCGTCGCCGCGCTGCTGCCAGAGCTGCAGAAGCGCCAGCGCACTGCCGCCCAGAGCACAGATCAGGGTCAGCAGCTGCATGGCATAGGCAATGAAATACATGGGGCTCCTTTGGGCACGCCACGACCAGCCATGGCGGCACATTTCCGGTGAGGACGCGACCGGCCCCCGAGGCCCGGCCGTGCGTCAGGAAGGGTACGGCCTGCGCCGCCCTAGCTCTTGCGGTTTTCCTTCTGGTACTTGGAAGGACACTTGGTCATGAGGGTCTTGGCCATGAAACGACCGTCGGGCTGCAGGCCCCCTTCCACGATGACCTCGGCGCCCGCCTTGAATGTATCCGGCACGGCGCCCTTGTAGACCACGGGCAGGGTCAGGCCCGCATCGTCCTTGTCCTGCAGCAAAAAGCTGGCCCCGGGGCCGTCCACGTTCTTGAGCAGGTTGTCGGGGGCCACGGTGCCGAACAGGCGGGCCGCCTGCAACTTGTCGGCCGTGGCGGCCCTGGCTTCGGAGACGTTGAGGAAATAGACGGTATTCTCCGACAGGCCGGAAAAGACCAGATAGCCCAGACCACCCAGGAACAGCAGGGCGGCCACGAGATACATACAGGTGTTTTTCTTGCGGGGCATGGGGTCTCCTTGCATGAAAGAACGTGCCTTTCCCGGCACGAAGCTGCTGCATACCCTAGCACAACCCTGCCTTTTTGACAAGTAAGAATCGCTCCTGATAGGACAGCAAAGCCGCATGAATCCAGTGTGCGCGCACGCACAGTCCGGCCGGTATCACCGGGCTAGCCTGCCGTATTGGCGAGAGCCGTCAGGGAATCGTCGGGCAGGGAATCCAGGCAGTGGCGGCGAGCATACTCCTGCGTGAAGCTGACGAAGAGCTCCGCCGGGGACGAGAGCTCCTGCTGTGCCGGCCGGTACAGGAGCATGGCACGCCGGAGCACCGGGTAGACAGGGGTGGCCACAAGGCCGAAGCCCCGGGCCAGCAGGATGGAAAAACGCCCGGCCAGCGCGATGCCCGCGCCGGTGGCCGCCAGAGCGAACGCCGTTGCCATGTGGTGCACCGTATGCGCCACATGGAAGTCTTCCTCACCGCCCACATCCGCCGAGATGTAGTGGATGGACTCCCGGCCGACGGCGATGACGTCCGCCTTGCGCACCTGCTCCCAGGAGACGGCCTCCCCTGCCAGCGGGTGCTGGGGCAGCGAGAGCATGTGGACAGACGTTTCAAAAAACAGCTCGCCCGTCACGCCCGCTTCCAGATCACGGGCAGGGCCGTAGCCGAGGTCGGCGCTGCCGTCCACCACGGCCTGCTGGACCCTGGACATGGGCAGATCCACGAGCTCGACCCGCATCTCCGGATACCGGCGCATGAAGCGGTAGGCCAGCAGCGGGATCAGCGTACAGCCCAAAAGCGGCGCCGCCGCGATGCGTACCCGGTGGATGCGGGCATCGTGCAGTTCCGTGGCGCATTGTTCCATGCTGCGGAACACGTCCTGGGCCCTGCTGGCCTTTTCGAAAAATATCTTGCCCGCCGCCGTCAATTTGACGACTCGCCTCCCTCTGTCAAAAAGCTGGACGCCTATCTGGTCTTCCAGATCCTTGACCAGGTTGCTGACCGCGCTTTGCGTGATGTGCAGCGCCGCACCGGCCGCCGTGAAGCTGCGGAGCTCTGCGACCATCAAAAAGGCATCTACCTGACGAATGGTGATATTCATAGTTCATCCCGGGCTGCTGGCGGATTCGTGACGGATGCATAAGCAGAAGTGATGCATCGATCAACAAAAAAAATTGTACATCCCCTGTTTTTTCATGGATACTCCCAAATAAGATCTGATGAATCGTATTTGCTCTAGAGCGTACAGGAAAATCAAAATCATAACAATTGGAGATGCATATGGAAAATGCAAATTCTATACAGCAAAATCCAACAAAGAAGCGTTTTATAATCGTTATATGCCTTTTTATAGGTATTTTTATAGCCTATCTCGACAGAGTGAACGTATCTGTACTTGCGGCTAACGATCCTTTCCTCCTTGAAATGGGCATCAAGGATACGCCCGTGCGCATAGGCATGATGATGTCCGTCTTCCTTGCGGCATACGGGATATCCAATGTCGTCCTTTCGCCTATCGGGGACTATCTTGGACCGCGTAAAAGCATGATGCTCTGCATCGTACTGTGGACGATATCCCTCTTCATTGGTGGTATCGCCACATCCTTCATGCTGATCATCGTCAGCAGAATCATACTTGGCATCGGTGAGGGCTTTTACTATCCCCTGCAAAGTGTCTTTATCAAAAACTGGTTCCCCAAACAGGAACGGGGACGGGCCAATGCAGCCTGGGTCGTGGGGCAGTCCGTTGCGCCTGCCATCGCCATGCCCTTCTTTGCCTGGCTCATCGGGACCCACGGCTGGCGCATGAACTTCCATGTCTGCCTCGTGCTGGGCCTCATCCCCCTGTACCTGCTCTGGCGCCATGTGGCGGACACGCCCCGTCAGGCCAAGGGCATCAACGCCGCGGAACTGGCCCACATCGAAGCCGGTCAGGAGCAGGCCCCTGCCTCCGCCGAAGAAAAGATTCCCGTCGCCGTGCGCTTCAAGGCCTTTGCGGGCAACTACCGCTACTGGCTGCTGGTGTTCTGGTACCTGTGCCTGCAGTGCATGTACTGGGGCCTCATCACCTGGCTGCCCAGCTATCTGAAGACCGCCCGCGGCTTCTCCTGGAGCGAGATGGGCTGGCTGGCCTCCCTGCCCTTCGTCCTTTCCATCTTCTGCAAGGCTTCCAGCGGCATCCTGGCCGACAAGGTCGGCCGCAGTGCGCCCATCCTCATGTGCGCCATGCTGTTCGCCGGTCTGTGCGTCTACTTCGGCGCCTCGGTGGACAACAAGTACGCTTCCGCCGTCCTGCTCTCCTGCTCCGTGGCTTTCTGCACCATGGGCACCCCTGTCGCCTGGACCCTCCTGCAGAGCCTCGTGCCCGGTTCGTCCATGTCCACGGCCTCCGGCATCATGAACGGTTTCGCCAATGGTCTGGCCGCTCTGGCCCCGGCCCTGATCGGCCTGTTCATCACCCTGACGGGCCAGTTCAGCGGCGGCCTGCTGTGCCTGGTCTTCACCGGTGCGGCAGCGACGCTGGCGGCAGCCATCCTCGTTATCCAGAAATATTAAATAAAATCAAATCAATCCAGACTTCAAGGAGCCTGTAATGAAAATCACCAGTATCGATATCATCGATGTCGCCAACGATTTTTCTTCCGCCACCAGCAAATGGCGCCCCACCGTCGTCCGGGTCAACACGGATGAAGGCATCAGCGGCTTCGGTGAAGTGGGCCTCGCCTACGGCGTCGGCGCCTCCGGCGGCATCGGCGTGGCCAAGGATCTGTCCGCCCTGCTGATCGGCATGAACCCCATGGATACGGAAGCCATCTGGGAAAAGATGCTGCGCAAGACCTTCTGGGGCCAGGGCGGCGGCGGTATCTTCTCCGCAGCCATGAGCGGCCTCGACATCGCCATGTGGGACATCAAGGGCAAGGCCCTCAACGTGCCCCTGTATGTCCTGCTGGGCGGCAAGAGCCGTGACAGCATCCGGGCCTACGCCAGCCAGCTCCAGTTCGGCTGGGGCGGCGGTACCGACAAGGCCATGCTCGTGTCGCCGGAACAGTACGCCGACGTGGCGCGTGTCGCCGTCAGCGAAGGCTATGACGCCATCAAGGTGGACGTGCTGGCCATGGACGAACACGGCAACTGGAACCAGCGTGACCTCAAGGGCCTGCTGCCGGACAACATCCTGCGCCTGGGCTATGACCGCCTGAAAGCCATGCGCGACGCCATCGGTCCCGATGTGGACATCATCGTGGAGATGCACTCCTTCACCTCGGCGGCACCGGCCATCCAGTTCGGCCGCATGATCGAGGAGCTGGGCGTCCTGTACTACGAAGAGCCCGTCATGCCCCTGAACCCCAAGATGATGAAGCAGGTGGCCGACCATGTGAACATCCCGCTGGCCTCCGGTGAACGCATCTACTGGCGCTGGGGCTACCGCCCCTTCCTGGAAGACGGCAGCCTGAGCGTCATCCAGCCGGACATCTGCACCTGCGGCGGTATCTCCGAAGTCAAGAAGATCTGCGACATGGCCCACGTCTATGACGTCACCGTCCAGATCCATGTCTGCGGCGGCCCCATCTCCACCGCAGCCGCCCTGCACATGGAAGCGGCCATCCCCAACTTCATGATCCACGAACTGCACCGCTATGCCCTGCTGGAACCCAACACCAGGACCTGCATCCACAACTACATGCCCAGCAAGGGCCGCTACACCGTTCCCGAACTGCCCGGCCTTGGCCAGGAACTGACGCCCGAGACCATCGCCGCCTCGGACATCATCACCGTCAAGTAAGGCTGCCGCAGGGCGGGGACACGGCCCGCCTCCAGCCGGATACAAAAAAGCCGGGGCTCATCAGAGCCCCGGCTTTTTGCTGTCTGTGTTTCTGTGGCCAGAAACGAAAAAAGGGTCTGCGTTTCCGCAAACCCTGATTTCCTTTTTGGTGGAGCTGAGGAGAATTGAACTCCTGACCTCTTGAATGCCATTCAAGCGCTCTCCCAACTGAGCTACAGCCCCTCGGCAAGAAGGTACATTGCCAAAAAGCAGCCCCTCTGTCAACAAAAAAATCAAAAAAGTTTTTCCATCTCCCCACCACGGCAAAGGGCCGCCCCTCCTTCCCCGCCCGCACGGCTCCCGGCCGGGCCTTTCCTTCCCCGGCCAAAAGCGTATGCTGCGGCCATGAACCTCCTCTATCTCACCGACGTATTTTGTCCCTGGTGCTACGGCTTCGCGCCGGTCATGCGCCGCCTGGCTGCGGAACATCCCGAACTGCCCGTGCGCGTGCTGGGCGGCAACCTTATGGACGAGCCCCAGACCCTCACCGGCATGCTGGAAGAATACCCCACCATCCGGGAATTCTTCGCCCGCCTGCAGGAGACCACCGGCCAGTCCACGGAACATTTCCGCCAGGCCCTGGAACAGGCCGTGGCCGGTACGGGCCCGGACCTGCTCATGCATTCCCCGGCCATGAACCTGCCCCTGGCCGCCCTGCGCCATCTGGCCCCCGGTCACGAGCTGGAACAGATGGAGGCCTTCCAGATGGCCTTCTATGCCCAGGGCCGTGATGTCATGGCCGCCGGGGAACAGGCTGCCATCGCGGCCGCCTGGCTGCCTGCGGGGACGCCCGCCGACGCCCTGGCCGCCGCCATGGCGGACCCCGCCATCCGGAGCGCCGCCCGGCATGACGCCGCCGAAGCCGAGGAGGTCATGGGCGAATTCCTCCTTTATCCGACCCTGTATCTGGAGCACGACGGCCAGCGCACCCTGCTGGCCCGCGGTTACAGCGACTACGCCAGCGTCCGGGCCAAGCTGGACGATGCCCTGCGCGGTGTCCGCGAAAGCCCCGTCGCCCAGGGCGCGGCCTGCGGTCTGGACGGCAAATGCTGTTTTTAGGGCAATGAGGCTTCGTTGAGAGGGAGAGGGGCGTTTTTTGGACAAAAACTGCCCCTCCCCCTCTCAAACTCTCCCCCGCCCCGAAAAAACTTTCTCCGGTCTGACCGGCCGGTCCCCGTCACTGGCCGGAGGAGCCGCCATCCGGGCATGGACCGGGACGATCCGCATGACGGACAGGTATGGGAAGCGGGCAGCTCCCCGTCTCCGGGATTTTCTGTTTCAGGATATGTGATGCAGCCAGGCCGCTGCCAAACAAAAAGCCCTCCGCGAACGGAGGGCTTTTTGTTTGCTGGTGTACCGGCCGGCTAGCAGCCGTACTTGGCTTCGATCTCGGCGGCGGCTTCTTCCACACCGGCCTGCATCTTGGCGCGGGCGGCGCGGATCTTTTCATCCAGCGCGGGATCGGCCACGGCCAGGATCTGGGCGGCCAGCCAGGCGGCGTTGCGGGCACCGGCCTTGTCCATGGCCACGGTGGCCACGGGGAATCCGGGAGGCATCTGCACAGTGGCGAGCATGGCGTCCATGCCGCCCATCAGGCCGCCGGAGACCGGGATGCCGATGACGGGACGGGTGGTGCGGGCGGCCACGGCACCGGCCAGGTGCGCGGCCATGCCGGCGGCGCAGATGAAGACCTTGGCGCCGGCGGCTTCCTGTTCGCGCAGGATCTTTTCCGTGCGCTCGGGGGTACGGTGGGCGGAGCTGACCGTGAAGAGATAGGAGATGCCCAGCGAACGCAGCACGTCCACGCAGGGGCTGACCTTTTCTTCATCGGACTTGGAGCCCATCATGATGACGACTTGAGCCATAGATGTTCCTTTATGGCGGCATAAGGCCGCGGTTGCTTACTTTTCTTCCTGCGCCAGCTGTTCCAGACGGCGGATGCCCTTCTGGCCGATATCGCTGCGGTGGAAGCTCTTGTCCATGCGGATGGCCTTCACGCCCTCATAGGCACGGGCCTGGGCGTCGGCCAGGGTATCGCCCAGCGCGGTCACGCAGAGCACGCGGCCGCCGCTGGAAAGGGTCTTGTCGCCGTCCATGCTGGTGCCGCTGTGGAAGACCTTGACGCCGGGCAGGGCGTCGGCTTCGTCCAGACCTTCGATGACCATGCCCTTGGGATAGGCGTGCGGATAGCCTTCGGCGGCCACCACCACGCCCAGAGCGGTCTGGGAGGTGTGGGTGAGGCTCTCGGGACGGAGCTTGCCCTCGATGCAGTCCAGCATGATCTGCACCAGATCGCCTTCCAGACGCATCAGCAGGGGCTGGCATTCGGGGTCACCGAAACGGGTGTTGTATTCCAGCACCTTGGGGCCGTTCTCGGTCATCATCAGACCGGCATAGAGCACGCCCACGAAGGGATGGCCGTCCTTGGCCAGCGCGGCCAGGATGGGACGGATGACCGTATCGGCCATGGCTTCGGCCGCGTTGTAGGGCAGGATGGGGGCGGGGCTGTAGGCGCCCATGCCGCCGGTATTGGGGCCCTGGTCGCCGTCATAGGCGGCCTTGTGGTCCTGGGCGGAAGGCAGGGGCACGGCGGTCTTGCCGTCGCACAGGCACAGGAAGGAGGCTTCCTCGCCCACGAGGAACTCCTCGATGACGAGCTTGGCACCGGCGGCACCGTGCGCACGCTTGCACATGATGTCGTCCACGGCATCCAGGGCTTCCTGGGTGGTCATGGCCACCACCACGCCCTTGCCGGCAGCCAGGCCGTCGGCCTTGACCACCAGGGGGGCGCCCAGTTTGACCACGGCGTTCTTGGCTTTGTCGGGATCGGTGAAGACCTGGCTGTGGGCCGTGGGCACACCGGCGCGGTTCATGACGTCCTTGGCGAAGGCCTTGCTGCCTTCCAGACGGGCACAGTAGGCATCCGGGCCGAAACAGGGGATGCCGGCCTCACGCATGCGGTCGGTGATGCCCTTGGTCAGGGGCAGTTCGGGACCGGGCACCACCAGGTCGATCTTTTCCTTGCGGGCCAGTTCCACCAGACCGTCCAGGTCTCCGGCATCCACGGCCACGTTGATGGCGCCCTCACGGGCCGTACCGCCGTTGCCGGGGGCCACAAAAACTTCACTTACCCGAGGGCTCTGCTTGAGCTTCCACACCAGGGCGTGCTCACGCCCGCCAGAACCGATAACCAGGATGCGCACAACCTCTCCTCCCTGAAAAATAGACATACGGAAAACTTTCCGGCAGCCGGAGCTGCTGAAAAAGCCCCGTCCCGTGCCGCTGCGACACGGAACGGGGCTGCATCCTCTTACGTGTTAGTAGTTGGGGGTCACTTCAAAATCGCTGAGGTCGGCAGGAGCGTTGGGGTTCATCTGCGACACGTCCAGCGGATAGGCGGTGACGATGCACTGACGGCTGCCCACACCCAGATCGGGCGAGGTGTTCAGGCCCACCACCAGGTCCAGGATGCCGTCGTTGTTGAAGTCGGCCAGGTCCACGGCCGCCACGGAACCGCGGATGCGGCGGGTCTTCCACTTCAGGCCCAGGCCCACGCCATCCCAGAACAGGGCGTGCACTTCGCCCTGGGGGAAGTAGCGGTAGCGGTCGAAGATCTGGGCCGCCGTGGAGATGGGCTTGTTGACCAGCAGGGTGTATTCGCCGGTATGGCCGATGTCGGCCACGATGAGGCGCATGGGGGCAAAGTACTTGCTGGGCATCTGGTAGTTGCGGTCCACGCCCAGGCCCGGCATGCCCTTGTAGTGTTCCATGCCGGTGGCGGAACCGGAGAAGCGTTCCATGGTGGTATGGATCAGGGTCTGGTTGGCGCCCTGGAAGATCTTCAGGCGTTCGTCGTCGGTCAGCATGACCAGCTGGTCACCGTTCTTGCCGGGGAGCCAGGCCACGTTGAAGACGTTGGCCCCGCTGGGCAGGTTGATGCGCTGGCCCAGCCCATAGGAGCCGTTCTGCTTGACCATGATGTGCACGCCGGGGGCGAACAGCTTGATGGAGTCCCAGCCCTGGCCCACCAGCGTGGGCTGGTAGGAAGGCGGCAGGTTGATGACGCTGGCGAAGTAGGAGCAGCGCTTGGCCACTTCCGTGAACTTGTTGCCGCGGAAGCCGTAGAAGTAGGTGTAGGGGCGGTTGTTCTCTTCTTCGAAGGTGGCCACCACCAGATCCTTGGCGCCGTCGCGGTTGAGGTCGATGGCACGCATGGAGAAGTTCAGGTTGCTGCGGGAGATGGTGATCTCGCCCAGCTTGCCCAGACGGCCGTCGTTGCCCCACTTGTAGATGACCAGGCGATGGTCGTGCAGGATAGCGATCTCGTTGCGGCCGTCACCGTTGAAGTCGGCCACGGCCATGTCCACCATCTCGTCCTTGAGGCGCTGGCTGCGGATGCGGGAACCGTCGGCGGAGTTGCCCTGATAGCGGAACTGGGGGTTCAAGTAGGATTCCGTCTGGCCGGTCTCGTTGCGGATGATGTCCGAACGGCCGCCGCGGCTGGCAGCGGCGGCACCGGCGACGCCCAGCACCTCGGAGGAGAAGGCGCCCGCGAGGCGCTGCACCGTGGCGTTCAGGGCGCTCATGGGGCCCTGGGCCGTATTAGTCCAGGTGGAGCCCTTCTTGTCCACGCTGTTGAGGACGATGGTGCAGTCATTGCCCATGACGCTCACCGTGCCCCACAGGGCATAGTCGGCACCGCCGATGAACTTGCGGGCTTCGGCGGCGGAGCCGGCCGCACGGGGACCCATGGTGCCCGTAGCGCCCGTGGCACTGAGACGACCCATCAGCGTGGAAGGCACGGCCTTGGACAGGTAGCTGTAGTTCTGGGGCGCGTGCACCTCAAAAGGCAGCAGCACGAAAGACTTTGCCTGGGCAGCCTGGGCCTGGAGGCCCATCACCAGCATCAGGCAGGCGGCAAACGCCAGCTTCATGGCAAATTTCATTCAAAATCTCCTTGCAGTTCTCTGCGTACGTCGACCGCCCTCGCACAGGAGGGCTCGCCCGGCCGGGGTCTCTGCCGCTGTCGCGGCAGGCGCCGTACGGCCTGCGGCACCGGAACTATAGCGACACTTGGCCTGCCGCGCAACTTGAAAGCCGTATCCGCTGTTCCGGCGCGGCCCTGCGCTCCTTGGGGCCCCCTGCCGCGGACGCTCTTGCCCCCTCCAGACGGAACAGATAAGAAAGGCCCATGAGTACCGCCAATCCTTCCCGCCCCACGGGGCGTTCCTTTCGTCTGGTCTGCCCTCCGGAGCAGATGCCGCAGGTGGAGAGCCTGCTGCGCGCCCAGGGCTATGAGTTCGAACCCGAGCCGTTCTCGCCCTTCTGCCGCCGCCTGCTGTGCGAACCGCGGCCGCTGGGCTCCTCGCTGGCCGCCTTTTTCGGCTACATCTATATCCAGGACAGGTCTTCCATGCTGCCGCCCCTGGCCCTGGCGCCGCGGCAGGGCGAAGCCGTGCTGGACATGTGCGCGAGCCCGGGCAGCAAGACGGGCTTCCTGGGCCAGCTCACCGGCCCCGACGGCTTCGTGCTGGGCAACGAGCTTTCCCGCGCCCGTCTGGCCACCCTGCGGGCCAACCTGCACGCCTGCAACCTGCCGCATGTGGGCACCTGCTCCTTCGAGGGCCAGGCCCTGCCCCTGACGCCCGGCACCTGGGACGCCATCCAGCTGGATCCCCCCTGCTCCGGCTGGGGCACGGTGGAAAAGAACCCCCAGGTCCTCAAGCTCTGGCAGGGCGACAAGCTCAAGGGCCTGGTGGGCCTGCAACAGCTGCTGCTGGCCCATGCCGCGCGCCTGCTGCGCCCCGGCGGCCGCGTGGTCTTCTCCACCTGCACCACCAACGATGACGAGAACGAAGCGCAGGTGCGCTTTGCCGAAGAGGAGCTGGGACTGGTGCGCGAACACCTGACGCCCTTCGAGGGCTTCGTCTGGGAACAGCGCCCCGGCGGCGAGGGAACCCTGCGCGTGGACGGCGAACGCTCGGCGGCCCAGGGCTTCTATGTGGCCCTGCTGCGCAAGCCCGCGGACGCCCCCCTGCCCGAACTGCCGCCCCTCTCCGCCGAGCCCGATGCCCGCACGGCCGCCCGTAACGCGGCCCGTGGCCGCAGCCGTCGCGATGCCCGCCCTGCCCTGCCCCAGGGCCAGGTGGTGCCCCGCAGCGCCCTGGCCGGGCCCTGCTGCGATCCCGACCGTCTGCCCGCCGGTGAGGCACGCATCTACGGCGAGCAGGTGCGCTTCATCCCGGCCCATGCCGACCTGCTGCTGCCGCAGGGCTTCACCTGGCAGGGCGCCCTGCTGGGCCGCATGGCAGGCGGCCGCCTGCACATGGCGCCCCGTCTGCGCTGCCTGCTGCCCGCCGTCCCCGACCCGGCGCACAGCCTGGTGCTGGACGACATCAGCGACATCACGGCCCTGCTCAGCGGCCAGAGCCGCCAGACCGGCCTTGCGGGCAACGAGGCCGCCCTATGGTGGCGCGACCTGCCGCTGGCCCGGATGATGCTCAAACAGGGCCGGGCGACCCTCAGTTTCAACTAGGTCCGGCACAGGATGCCGGACAGGGCCGCAGGCAGGGCAGACTTGCCTCTTTACCTGCCTGCGGCTACTCTTGCCCCCACTTTCACAGCGCAAGGAACAGCGCACAGGACGAAGCCGCCGTGACGGCGGCACTTTCATGCACGCAGAGGAGCGATCATGGCCAAGAAGAAGACTTCCCAGCAGCCCGCGCCGGTCAAGGACAAGCCCCAGGCCCCCGCACAGGATCAGGCCCGGACGGCGGCCCCGGCCCGAGTCACCACCGTTTCCCTCACCACCTGTCTGGTCAGCGTGGTGGTGGCCCTTGCCCTGGGCCTGTGCATCGGCAGCATGCTGCCCGGCTTCATGGACAGCCGTCAGGCCCCCGCTCCCCGGCCCCAGGCGGCCGCTCCGGCCCAGCAGCCCGCGCAGCAGCAGGCGGCCCCCCAACAGCAGGCCAAGGCCAGCCTTTCCCCCGAACTGAACAGCGCCCTGCTCAAACTGCAGGAAGCCGTGGTCAAGGAACCCAACAAGGCGGAGAACTGGATCAAGCTGGGCAACTTCCAGTTCGACAACCAGAACCCCTCCGCGGCCGTCACGGCCTATGAGAACGCCCTGCGCCTGAAGCCCGGCAATGCCAACGTCCTGACCGACCTGGGCATCATGTACCGCGAGCTCCACCGCTTCGAGGATGCCCTCAAGGCTTTCCGCGAGGCGGAGCGCGTCCAGCCCGGGCACAGGAACGCCCTGTTCAATCAGGGCATCGTCCTTTATTACGACCTCAAGCGCAAAGACGAGGCCGAAGCCGCCTGGCGCAAGCTGCTGGCCGCCGATCCCAACGCCCACGCCCCTGACGGGACGCCCGTCTCGGAGCTGATCAAGCATCTGCACTGATCCGGTTCCGGCTGCCCCGCCCCCGGGCCGGGGCAGCCCACCGGCCCCTGTGCCTTCCGTGGTCCGCAGACCACCGGTCCGCTCTTCCCGTCCCCGCTGCCGTCCCGGAATTTCCCGGGCCGTCTCCCCCGTGGCGGAGATGTCCCTCAAGGTAAAAAAGCATGACGTACCCCCTTCTTCCCCTACAGGCCGGCTCCCGCAGGCTGGCCCTGATCGTCATTCCGCTCCTGCTCGTCCTGAGCCTGGCCGCCACCTGTCCGGCGGTCCCGACACCGCCCCCGGCCCCCGCGCCCACGCCCGCCCTGCCCGTGAGCCTGTCCGCGACGCCCCAGGGCACCGCCGCGGGACAGCTGGGCATCCTGCCCTACCTTTCGGCTTTTCTGGATACGGACGGCGACATGAGCGTGGAAGAAGTGGCCACGCCGGGCATGATGCCCTCTTTCCAGCCGCTGCATCCCAGGACCCTGCCCCGCAGCAGCGGCGTGACCTGGCTGCGTCTGGAGATCCCCGCCGCCGGGACGGAGCGCACCGAGTCCCTGATGCTCGACCTCGGCCAGGGCGTCCCGGCCGGAGCCGTCCTCTATACGCCCGACATCGACCCGCTTTCCCGCCAGACCACCTGGCAGGAGAGCCAGGCCAACTGGCGCAACCTGCTGCCGCTGCCCCTGCCCGCGGAAACGCCGCAGGTCTGCTTCATCCGTCTGGACGGGCAGCCGCCCCTCTGGTTCGCGCCCACCCTGCGCAGCCTGGACAATCTGGCGGGCGCGCCGGAAAGCCTGCTCGGCCCCGGCGTCATGCTGGCCCTGGCCGTGGTCATGCTGCTGGCCCTGCTGCGCGGCATCACCGAGCGCGGCCAGTGGCGCTTCTGGACGGCCCTGTATGTGGGCGCCGCCCTGACCCATGCCGTGCTGGGCGGGCCTGACCTGGGTGCCGGCAACATCACGCCCGCCGACGCCGTCAGCGCCATGGCCCCCGGCCTGGCCCTCATGTTCCTGGCCCATCTGGCCCGGCACCTGATGCAGACCGCCAGCCATTCCCGCCTGCTGGACATCCAGTACCTGCTGCTTTCCCTGCCCGGCGCCGTGCTGGCCCTGCTGCCCCTCTGGCCCGACTTCAGCTGGCTGGGGCGCTTCCTGCCGCTCTGGCCCATGCTGGCCCTGATCTTCGTGCCCACCACGCTCGGCGCCTGGCTCATGGGCGTGCCGGGAGCCCGCCGTTTCCTGCTGGGCTGCCTCGTGGCCGCACTGGGGGCCGGGCTGGCCGTCCTTGACCTCGGGACGCTGCTCCCGCCCTTCGTCCAGGGCACCCTGCCTCTGTGGGGGACGGCCCTCAGCGCCCTGATCATCGCGGGCATGAGCGCCCCCGGCCGTGAAGCGGGCACCTCCGCCGAACCTGCCGATCCTCTGACACCGGGCCGCCCCGCCCGGAACCAGACCATCACGGACCCCAACCTGCGCCTGCTGGATACCGACGGCAACACCCTGCCGCTCATGACCGGTCTCAGCCAGCCTGCCCCCGCTCCGGCAACCGTGGAAGCCGAAAGTGCCTCCGCCACGGCCATCCGGCGTCTGGAGCAGGCCCTTGCCGCGCCCCTGCGCGAGATCGTGGAACAGGACCGCCAGCTCGAACAATGCGCCCTGCCCCATGATGTCCGTTCCCGTGTGGAGAATATGGGCCGCCGTGCCCGGCAAGCCCTGAGCCTGCTGCACGACCCGGCCGGGGATGCTGCCGCACCCGAGGCACCGGCTCCCGCGGATACGGCCCGCGCTGAAAAGCGTGTCTTCGACCTGCGTAAGACGCTGCGGCAGGCCCATGACACCTGCCGCCCGCTGGCGGAAAAATCCGGCATCGCCCTGGGCTGGCATGTCCCGGCCGACCTCGAACAGCTCTACGAAGGCCCCGCCGGGGAACTGGAAGACGTCCTCCGCCTGTTGCTGGAAGATGCCCTGCGGGCCACCAAAGGGGGCAAAATCCATTTTGCCGTGCGTCGTGTGCCGGACAGCAAGCACCCCGGACATCTGCTCTTCCAGGTGCGCGACACGGGCACGGGCCTGCCCCCGGAGCAGCGTTCCGCATCGCTCCTGGCCCGTATCTGGGAACTCTCTTCGTCCCACGGCGGTTTCCTGGGCGTGGAGAGCGGCCCCCGCGGCACGTCCGTCATCTTCACCCTGCAGCTGCATCTCCCGGAAGCTTCTGACGGCGAGGACCTGCCCACGGTCCTGGTCTGCGCTCCCGATGCCGCCACCCGTCACGAGCTGGGCGCCATGCTGCGCGACCTGCCCTGCACCTGCCACGAGACAGGCACCCTGGCCCACGGTCTGGCTGCCGGGGCCCGCAAGGGCCGGACACCGGCTGCCGTGCTGCTGGTCTGCGGTCCCGAAGCTTCCGTGGACGCCGCGCCGCTGCTGCGCCGCTACCACAGCCTTGCCGAAAGGACCGGCCCCTTCGGCGCCGTGGCCCTGACGCCCGACCAGAGCCAGTGGGATGCGCTGGCCCATGCCGGTTTCAGCCATGCCCTGACCCTGCCCGTCTCGGAAGACGCCCTGCGCGAGACCGTGCTCGAGATCCTGGGCAGCCATGACGATGTGGCCGACCTGGGTGCGCCCCTGCCCGAGACCAGACAGGCCGATGCCCCCCTGCCCGACCTGTTCGGCCCCGCCGCGGCCCCCCAGGCAGACCAAGGCATGCCCGATCTGCTCCTGTCCACCGATGATATCCCGCAGCAGACGGCCCCGGCCGCTCCTGCCGCGGCAAGCGCGGATCTGCCGGACCTGTTCGCCGCTCCGGCGGCCGCTGCAGCGGATACGGCCCAGGCGGAGACCCTCCCCCTGACGGACGACATGCGCCTCGATACGCCCGCAGCCCAGACCGCCCGGCCTGTGGCCGATGCCGTGCAGCCGGAGGAAGCCGCGTCTGCGGACAGCCCTGTGCAGGAGAGCGAAAACGCTCCCGAGGCGGCGGAAGACGTCGCCCCGGCCCCCGCACCTGCGGCGCCGGACTTCCCGTCCGTGCCGGTGGCGGAAACGGCGGAAACGAACGAGGCTGCCATGCCGGAAGCCCCGGCGAGAGAAGAAGATACCGCCGTACCGGCGACCGATATGACGCAGGAAGAGCCCCTGCCCCAGCAGGAGACGGCGGATGCTGCCCCGGCCGATGTCGCTGCTGAAGCCCTGTCCGATGAAATGGACAGCACGGAAGAAGCTGGTACGAAAGCAATGACCGACACTGACGTGCCGAGCCCCGCACGGGACGAGGCCGCCGCGGCGCCCCCGAGCGCTCCGGCGTTCCCGGCTCCGGCCCGGGAGGCTGCGGCCGAACAGGCCCTGCCCGCTGATGACGTACAGACCGGCGACGCGCCTACGGATGCTGCCGAAGCGCCGATGTCCGATGCCGTACAGCCGGAGGAAGCCGCGCCCGCGGACAGCCCTGTGCAGGAAAACGAAAACACTCCCGAGGCGGCCGAAGACGTCGCCCCGGCCCCCGCACCTGCGGCGCCGGACTTCCCGTCCGTGCCGGTGGCGGAAACGGCGGAAACGAACGATGCTGCCATGCCGGAAGCCCCGGTGAAGGAAGAAGAACTCGCCGCACCGGCGGCCGATATGACGCGGGAAGAGCCCCTGCCCCAGCAGGAGGCGGCGGATGCTGCCCCGGCCGATGTCGCTGCTGAAGCCCTGTCCGATGAAATGGACAGCACGGATGAAGCTGGTGCGGAAACGGTGGCCGACACTGACGTGACGCCCTCCGCACGGGACGAAGCCGCCGCGGTGCCCCCGAGCGCTCCGGCGTTCCCGGCTCCGGCCCGGGAGGCTGCGGCCGAACAGGCCCTGCCCGCTGATGACGTACAGACCGGCGACGCGCCTACGGATGCTGCCGAAGCGCCGGTGTCCGATGCCGTACAGCCGGAGGAAGCCGCGCCCGCGGACAGCCCTGTGCAGGAAAATGAAAACGCTCCCGAGGCGGCCGAAGACGTCGCTCCGGCCCCCGCGCCTGCGGCGCCGGACTTCCCGTCCGTGCCGGTGGCGGAAATGGCGGAAACGAACGAGGCTGCCATGCCGGAAGCCCCGGCGAAGGAAGCAGGACCCGCCGCACCGGCGGCCGATATGACGCGGGAAGAGCCCCTGCCCCAGCAGGAGACGGCGGATGCTGCCGCTGCGGCCCCGGCCGATGACGCGACGGGAGCCACGGTCGACGAAAAGGAGCGCACGGAAGCTCCGGTCGCCGATGCACAGGCCGCCTCTGCCACGAGGGCCCCTGCCTTCCCGTCTGTCGAGGCGGCCGGCAGTCCCCTTGCCGGTGGCTATGTGAGCCCCAGCCTGCGCCATGCCGGTGAATGGGTCGGCGAGCCCATGCCCATCGGCACCCCGGTCGACCGTCCCGCCCCCCGGCAGGAGGAAACGGTATCCGCTCCGGTGGAGACCGTCGTCACGGTCCGCCCCCTGCGCCGGGACGTCAGCCCGGACGAGATCGCCCGCAAGCTGGGCAAGCCCAGTCTGGTGCCCACGGACAAATCGGCCCTCATCACGCCGCAGCCCCGCAAGAGCAGCAGTACCGGCCCGGCCGCCGGGACGCAGCCTGCCTTCCCCGGCGCGCCTGTGGAAGAGGCGCCCCAGGCCGTGCCCGGCAGCAAGGACGTTTCCAGCCTGCCGGACATGACGCCGGACAGCACCACCCTTCTTGCCAGCGGCCGGGAAGAGACCAGCCGGACCAGGGCTGCGGCCAACACCCTGATGCGCTTCCTTTCCCGTTTCCACACGGGCAACGGCCAGCCCCAGGACAAGGAAGAAGCCAGGAGCCCGCAGGCTCCGGCAGCGACCGCGCAGGAACGGCAGGGCACACCGCGCCCCATGCCCAGGAAGGATGCACCGCGGGAAGAGACGCCGGGAACCACGGCGGACATCCCCGCCACGACCAATCCCTGGATCGAACGCCGCACGGCGTCCCGGCCCGTGGCCCCCACGCCGCGCATGCCCGTGCCGCCCATGCCCCAGCGGCCCCAGCCGCCGGACGACCCCGAGGATCCGTTGCCCGCTCTCATGTGGCGTATGGACAAATATCTGGCGGAGGCCGGTTATGCCCTGGAACAGCGCCGTCTGCATCTGGTGGCCGACGCCGCCGGACGCCTGGCCGCCGAGGCCGAGAGCTACGGTTTCCGGGTACTGGGCCGCATGGCCCGCTGTGTGGAGAGCGCCGGACGCGCCAAGGATCTGCAGGCCGTGACCGACCTGCTGCCCGAGCTGGCCACGGCGGTGGAACGCCACCGCATCTCCATGGGCTCCTGATACGCATACCGGGGCCGGTCCTGCTGACCGGCCCTTTTTCGTTCCCGGCCCCGGCGCGGAGGCCGCGACAGGCCCTCTTGCACAAAGGAGCAAGTCGTGCCAGACTAAATCTTCAACGCCCACAAGGGCCATCTCTTATTTTATGCAAGGAGTCCACATGAGTTACGAACGTGTCCTTCTGCCCGTGAGCGGCAAGCATTCCGGAGAACGCGCCCTCAAGGCCCTGAGCCAGGCCAGGAAGCTTGATCCCAAGGAGATCATCCTGCTGCACGCCGTGGCGCCCAGCGTGGGATCCCCCATGCCCAACATCATGCGCGACCAGCAGGACATCGCCGTCAAGGCCGAAGCCCTCCTGGCTCCTCTCGCCGCCGAACTGGACAATGCCGGCATCCCCTATCAGACCGTCATCCGCCACGGTCTGCCCGTGGAGACCATCGTCAAGGCCGCCAAGGAAATGGACGCCGAAGCCATCGTCATGTTCTCGGACGGTCGTGACGACCTGACCGACAGACTGTTCGGTTCCATCACCGAGCATGTGCTGCGCAACACCCCGCTGCCCGTGCTGGTCGTCCGTCAGTAGGCCTTGCCGCGCTATCGTCATCAAAAAGCCTGTTCCCCGGAACGGGCTTTTTTTGATGACGGCGTCCCGGCCCCGGCAGGCTTGCACAAATCGGCCTGTCGTGCGACAATGCCTAGTTGAAATGCCCTCTGGGGCAATGCCATCCCAATCCAAGGAGCCCACATGATCTACCAACGTGTCCTCGTGCCCGTGAGCGGCAAAAATTCCGGCGAACGCGCTGCCAAGGCTCTGCGCCATGCCAAGACCCTGTGCTCCGGCGAGATCATCCTGCTGCATGTGACCGAAGCCCTGCCCAACCTGGTGGGCGGCGCTGCCCATACCGAACTGGAACGTTCCAATACCGCCAAGGCCGAGACCCTGCTGGCGCCGCTGGCCGATGCCCTGAAAAAGGAAGGCGTGGCCTGCCGCTATATCGTGCGTGAAGGCCTGGCCGCCGACACCATCGTCACCGTGGGCCATGAGGAAGGCGTGGACATGATCGTCATGTACACCGACGGCCGTGACGGCCTGGCCGACATGCTCATCGGTTCCATCACCGAGCGCGTGCTGCGCAATACCGACATTCCGCTGCTGGCTGTCCGCCGCTAGCGATCCGCCGTGCTGACACTGGGAACTTTAGGCCTTGTGGCAGCGCACCTTCTGTCCTGGGGGGCCGTCTGCCATGCCCTGCTCCACAAGCGCGATCCGCGCTCGGCGCTGGGCTGGATCGTGACGGTCCTTTTTTTGCCCGGCGTCGGCATCGTGCTGTACTGCCTGTTCGGCATCAGCCGTGCCGAAAGCCTGGCGGCCCGCCTTATGCGCAAGATGGCCGCCATCGAACCTGACTACGCCCACCATCCCGAAGTCGTCTGCCACCGGACGGCCATCGCGCCGCCGCAGGAATGGCCCCTGGAGATCCTGGGCCGCCGCCTGACAGGCCAGACCCTGTGCAGCGGCAACGGCATCCTGCCCCTGCGCAACGGCAACGAAGCCTATCCGGCCATGCTGCACGCCATCAACCGGGCCAGCAAGCAGGTCTTCCTCTCCACCTACATCTTCCGCGGCGGCAGCGTGGGCGAGAGCTTCACCGAGGCCCTGTGCCATGCCGCCCGGCGCGGCGTGGACGTGCGCCTGCTGGTGGACGGCTTCGGCGGCGCCGTCTATTCGCTGCGCAAACCCTGGAAGCGCATCCCCCAGGCCGGCGGCCAGCTGGCCCGCTTTTTGCCGCCCCGCCTTTTCCCGCCCAGCCTCAGCCTGAACCTGCGCAACCACCGCAAGCTGCTCATCTGCGATGATACGGCCTTTACCGGCGGCATGAACATCGCGGACAACCACATCCTCAGCAAGCATCCCGGCTGTGTGCAGGACCTGCACTTCCGCTGCGAAGGTCCCATCGTGGACCAGCTGCGCCGGGCCTTTTTGCTGGACTGGGGTTTTGCCACCGGCAAATTCGACCAGCGCAGCCTGCTGCCCAGCAGCAACATCATGTCCGGGGACAGCCTGTGCCGCATGGTTCTGGACGGCCCCGGCACCGAGGCCGATCCGCTCAATGACCTGTATTGCGGGGTCATCGGCAGCGCCCAGCATACGGTGCGCATCATGACGCCCTATTTCCTGCCGTCGCACGAGCTCATCGCCGCCCTGCGCAGCGCGGCCCAGCGCGGGGTCAGCGTGCGTGTGGTGCTGCCCGGCAAGAACAACCTGCCCTTCGTCCACTGGGCCAGCTTCCGCCTGCTGCCCGTCCTGCTGGAAGCGGGCGTGCGCGTGTGGTTCCAGCCGCCCCCCTTTGCCCACACCAAACTGCTGGCCGTGGACGGCTATTACTGCCAGATCGGTTCCGCCAACCTGGACGCCCGCAGCATGCGCCTGAACTTTGAGCTGAACATGGAGATCTTCGATCCCGAGTTCCATACCGCCATGGCCCTGCACATGGACATGACCATCGCCCGCAGCCGCGAAGTGACCCTGAAAGACCTGCAGGAACGCCTTTTGATCCTCAAACTGCGTGACGCCGCCTGCTGGCTGTTCTCGCCCTATCTGTAAAAAACGGGGCACGGCCTCCGGCCGCCATCCGGTCGCGCGTTGCTGTCGATGCCCGTAACGACACACGTTTCCTGTTTCCATCCCGCACGTCACGCGGGACATCCCCCTTTCCTCATGCAACGAGCGTCTTCATCCCCATCCCCTGACAAAGCGCGCTGGGGAGAGGGAGGGGAGTTTGAGGGGAGGGAGGACCGCTCTCGCGCCAGCAGAGGGGTCCTTCCTCCCCTCAAGCCTTTTTGCCTCCAAAACGCAGAAGCCCCGGCAGTTCCGCCGGGGCTTCGTCATCATATCAGTCCATATCAGGGCATCTGCCGCCCGGTCATGACCGGGACTGCTCCGCCTGTTCTTCCTTTTTCTGCTGTTCCAGCAGACCGGCCGCCCGCAGGGCCTGGCGCCGCTGCCGGGCCATCTGGCGCAGGTCGGCCACGCTGTCGCTCTCGTCCATGATCTCGCTGCCGAGCATCTCCTCGAACACGTCCTCCAGCGTCACCACACCGGCAAGGCCGCCGTATTCGTCGAGCACGGCGAACAAATGTGAACGCGAGTGCAGCAGCTCCTTGAGCAGCTTGTCCAGGGTCTGGCTCTCCAGCACGAAGTGCAGGGGCTTCATGATCTCGGAGAGCGGCGTCTCGCCCTTTTCTTCCAGCAGGCAGTGGAGGATGGTGCGGCGGTCCACCAGGCCCACCAGATCCTCGTTGTCCTCGCCATAGACGGGGATGCGGCTCACATGCCACAGGCGCGGGTTCTTGTAGGCCTCGGCGGCGGTCATGTCTTCGGGCAGGGAGAAGACCACGGTGCGCGGGGTCATGATGTCATAGACCCGCTTCTGGTCCAGGGCCAGGATGTTGCGGATGTAGGCCTCCTCATAGGCCTTGATCTGCCCGGCCTGACGCGACAGGCTGGTCACGGCGCGGATGTCGTCCTCGGAGATGTCCGGGCCGTTGGACGGCGGCGTCAGCAAACGGGTCAGCAGGCCCGTCAGCCAGATGACCGGGGTCAGCAGCTTGACCGCCACTTCCAGCGGCCGGGCCAGCACCACGGCGATGGAAGTGGCATAGGCCACGCCCAGGGTCTTGGGCACGATCTCGCCGAAGGCCAGGATGAGCACCGTGAAACCGGCGGCGAACAGGGCCATGTATTCGGCGCCGAAAGCCGCCATGAAGGCCGCGCCCGCCACGGCGGAGCCCGCGGTATTGGCCACGGTGTTCAGGGTGAGGATGGCGGCGATGGGTTTTTCCACATTGCTGCGCAGGCGGAAGAGCACTTCCCCCACGGGCCTGCCGTCATTGCGGATCTTCTCGATGGCTGACCAGGGCACGGCGTACAGGGCCGCCTCCGTCAGGGAACAGGTAAAGGAGATGACGACCGCGACACTGACAGCGAGAATCAGGGTGAGCATAGGTCCCTCGTGAAAAATGGAAAGCCGCCGCAAGGTATCCGGCGACTTGCATGAACGTGTCTCCGGCATATATCCTGTGCAGGCGGCCTTGGCAATGTGCCGCGTCAAAGGAGATGCCCATATGGAACGTCTTGCGGAGGAGATCCGACGAAGGGCCGGGGAGGCCGGCCCGCGACTGACGGCCCTGCGCCGTCACCTGCACCGCCACCCGGAACCGGCCTGGGGCGAATACCTGACCGCTTCGCTGGTGGCCCGTGCCCTGCAGGATGCCGGTTTCCGGCTCACCCTGGGGGCCAATGCCCTGCGGCCTTCGGCCCGTCCCCGCCAGCCCGAGGCGGCTTTCTGTACGGCCCAGAGCGGCCGGGCCCTCAACGAGGGCGCCGACCCCACCCTGGTGGCCTGCATGGCCGGCGGCCTCACGGGCTTGTGGGGCGACCTTGATCTGGACTCCCCCGGCACCCCTGAAGACGAGCGCGGCCCGCTGGTGGCCTTCCGTTTCGACATGGACGCCAACGCCGGCATCACCGAAGCCACGGACAAGGATCACTTCCCTGCGGCGCAAGGCTTCGCCTCCTGCCATGCGGGCTGCATGCATGCCTGCGGGCATGACGGTCATGTGGCCCTGGGCGTGGAACTGGCCCGCTTGCTGGGCGGCCTGCGGGACGAACTGTCACGCCACCTGAGCGGCCGCATCCGCCTGATCTTCCAGCCCGCCGAGGAAGAGGGCGAAGGCGCGCCCGGCATGGTGGCCGCCGGGGCCGTGGACGGCGTCCGGGCCCTGTTCGGCCTGCACCTGAGCATGCAGGCCAGCCGCAGCGGCGATCTGGTCTGCGGTACGGACAAATTCCTGGCCACCACCAATTTCGAAGTCTTCTTCACCGGCCAGAGCGCCCATGCCGGGCTGGCCCCGCACGAAGGCCGCAACGCCCTGCTGGCCGCCTGTACGGCCGTGACCAACCTGCTGGCCATCGCCCGCCACGGTCAGGGCGCCTCGCGCATCAACGTGGGCGAGATGCACGTCAACGAGACCCCCAACATCATCCCGGCCAAGGCCTGGCTGCGCGGCGAGACCCGAGGCGAGAACGGGGACATCAACGGCTACATGCTGGCCGAGGCCCGGCGCGTGGTGGACGGCGCGGCGCGCATGCACGGCTGCCGCAGCCGCTTCCTTTGCCAGAGCCACTGCCCGGGCGCCATGTCCAGCCCCGAGCTGGTGGATCTGGTGGAACGCACGGCCCGGGACATGGGCAGCTTCCGCGAAGTGCGCCGCAAGGCCGACTTCTGGGCATCGGAGGACTTTGGCTGGTTCATGAACAAGGTGCAGGAAGACGGCGGTCTGGCGGCCTATCTGCAGCTGGGCGCCGACAGGCCCGACGGGCATCACACCAGCCATTTCACCTTTGACGAGAGCGTCCTGCCCCGCGGCCTGGAACTGCTGGCCCGGCTGGCCGTGGCCGCACTGGCCCGGCGTCCGGACTGAGCCCGTGCCACAGGACAGGCCCATGAGCGCTCCTTCCCCATCCTGCCCCGATGACGCCGCAGCCCGACGTCTGGCCCGCAGCATGGCCGTGGTCTCGGCCTTTTGCCTGACCGGCGATACCATGCTCTACATCGCCCTGCCCCTGTTCTGGCAGGAATGCGGCCTGACCGCGCTCTGGCAGGTGGGCGTGCTGCTGGCCGTCAACCGGCTGATACGGCTGCCGCTCAACCCGCTGGTGCGCCTGCTCTATACCCGCATCGACCAGCGCACCGGCATGGCCCTGGCCGTGGTGCTGGCCGCCTCGACCACCCTGCTGTACGGCGTGGCCCAGTCCTTTGCGCTCTGGCTGCTGCTGCGCTGCCTCTGGGGCCTGGCCTGGACGCTCCTGCGCCTCGGCTCCCTGTTCGCCCTGATGGCGGCCTCCCGCAAGGACAATCGCGGCTATCTCATGGGCAGCTACAATGGCCTCGTGCGCCTGGGCAGCCTGCTGGGCATGATCGGCGGCGGCCTCCTGGCCGATCTGCTGGGCTTCTCCACCGTGGCCCTGCTCTTCGGCGCCCTGACGCTGACGGGCCTGCCGCTGGCCCTGACCCGCATCCCCCGCAGCGGCCGCGCCACCGGAGCGGCAAGCCAGGCCGCCACGTCCCTGCTTTCGGGCCTGCACCTGCGCCACCCCGACATGCGGCGTGCCTTCATCACCGGGCTGCTGGTGGCCCTGGTCTTCCAGGGCATCTACGCCGCCACCCTCAGCCGCATGGTGGCCCTGCACGTGGGCGAGCTGGCCCTTGCCGGCGGTCTCGTCATCGGTTGCGCCACCCTGGCCGGCACGTTGCAGGCCCTGCGCTGGCTCTGGGAACCGTGGCTGGCGCCGTGGTTCGGCCGCCTTTCCGACGGCCCGCGCGGCCGGGGCCCGGTGCTGTGCGCCTGCCTTGGCGGCGGCGCCTGTGCGCTGGCCCTGGTGGCCCTGTACCTGCCCGCGCCCTTGTGGCTGCCGCTGCTGCTCTGCTCGCAGCTCTGCGCCACGGGCCTGGCCACCCTCTCCGATGCCGCCGCCTCGGATACGGCCGAACGGCACGGCCATCCCACGCATACGCTGGCCTCCTATGCCTTCATCGTGGATTGCGGCGCGGCTGCGGGCCCGGTACTGGCCTACAGCGTGCAGGACCTCTGGGGCATGGATGCTGCCTACCTCGCGGCAGCGGCCCTGTTGCTCTGCCTGCTGCCGCTCTGGATGAGCAGGGAAGCGGCATAGGCCCGATCCTGAAAGGAACACAAGCGATTTCATATAGATGGAGCTTCTTGCAAACAAGGCCCCGGAGAACGGCAATAAAAAAATTTGCCAAAAAATGATTTTTTTATTGACAGGCAGGGGGCTTTTAGCTAGAAAGGACTTCTCGCACGGATGACGTGCGAATGCTACCGCGTCGCGGGGTGGAGCAGCTCGGTAGCTCGTCGGGCTCATAACCCGAAGGTCGTAGGTTCAAATCCTGCCCCCGCAACCAGAAAGATCAAAGGCTTCCGATTTTCGTCGGAAGCCTTTTTTCGTTAGCGGGATCTTTCCCACCACTGTTCCTGTCCCCAATCATTATTGCCTGTCAGGACTCCGCGCCTCTACGAGGCTGCGCAGAAATCCCCGTACGCTCTTTGCGGAAGGCATGCGCCCTGCGCCGCTGTCCCGCATTTTTTGCCGGTGGCGCGCTCCGGCAAGCCTTGTTACCGCAGGAAGATACCGGCCCGGACGACCGGACGGTCTCGTCACGAACGACAGCGTTGACGAAAATGCCCTGTCCGCAAAAGACGAAACCGCCGGACGATCGTCCCGCATGGCGTGCCGCTCCTTCTCTTTTGCCGCCTTCTACTCCTGGTCGAACAGGTCCTCGACACGTTGCAGGGTAATGCCCAGCTCGGAGGCCGCCGCGAACGCTTCCGCGACCTTGTCGCTCGGTACGACCATGAAGACATATTCATCGCCGCCCGTATCCCACAGCAGGATCGTCAGGCCATAGCGGTCATGCAAGACGGGGCTGCAAGCGCGGAGCACCTCCTCGGGGTACGCGTCTTCATCATCGCAGGGGGGCAGGTGTTCCTTTGCCCCCGGCGGCAAGAGGCAGCACAGGGAGGCGAAAACTTCTTCCGGCGCTTCCTTCCAGTCTACCCAATCCAGGCGTTTCCGGTCCCGCAGGGCCAATCGCATCAACGTAATATGCCAGCCGGTGTAGGCTTCATCCATATCGAATTCTTCACAGAGCGCGGCGCACTGTTCCGGCGTCGTGGCGGCGGCGTGGATCTTGCCCGCCAGCGCTTCGGCATCGGCAACGCCGAGCAGGGTAAGGAACGTGAGCAGGGCCGGACGCGATATGGGCACAGGCGCCGGTATCCTGGGCTTATTCGCATCCAGGAGCATTGCCAGCGTGCGCTCCATTTTGGCTATGACGGCGGGATCAGTGACTTCGGTATCCCGTCCCACCGTCTCATACCACGGACAGTCCCAGCGCACATAGCGCAGTTCCACGGCATCACCGCAAAGCACCACGAAGTAATAATCAACGGCCCAGCCGGCGTTGACGACTTCCCCCATGCAGATGCTTTTGGGGATGTAGAACGTCCCTTTCTCACACGCATATTCGGAATCCGTGTCTTCCCCCATATCAATATCGCATTTGGGAAAGGCGTTGACAGCGCGCAACGTTTCTGCGGAGGGGATGGTGCGCATTCTTTTTCCCTGAAAAAATGCGAACAGATCTGTGTTTATCATGTCACTGTGATAGGGCCTGCCGCGCAGCCCCCTGGTGGCATAATAGATATGCATGGCTCCCTCCTTTCACTAGCAAGACGGCTTCCGTTCTGCCCGCACGCGTGGCCTATATCACCAGCGCATTATCTCGTACCGACTTGATGACGGCAAGCAGTCTTTCCTGGCGTCTTTCGTCGAAGTCCAGCAGTTTTGCCGGTTTGTCGAACGGAGCCTTCGTCAATACGGAAATATCTTCAATATAGCCGTTCTGCTCGATGTGTGTGATGACCTTTTGAACGAATGCTATCTGTCGTGAGTTCAGCGACTGGTCGTTGATGAACTCAGAAAAGGCGGCAAGAACGGCCTCGTGATCCAGTTTTGCGATTTTGCGTATCAGCAGGCCGAAGGGAGTGTCGCCGAACGTCTTCACATAATCTTCCTTACTGCCGAGTTCCTGTGTAAAGACTCGTTCGAGTTCTTCGTAGTCCTTTCTGGTCAGAGAAATATTGTGCGTCAGGTTATAGATGGCCAGAGAGTTTTTGTGTTCCTCAATGTAGCGGTTGACCTTCATTTTATAGCTTTCAAAAGGGTCTTCCTCAGGCAGAGGGATTCCCGCGGTCGAGTCCAGTATCGGGTCGGTAAGGATGGTGATGATGTCCTTTCTTTTACTGCCTTCATCCAGAAAGCGGATCAGCGCGCGCAGTTCCCGTCGAATGTCTTCCAGCTTGCAGATGTCGATATCCTTCCAGAGCTCCGGGGCACCTATCTGGTGGAGCAGCGGGAGCTTTGCCGCCACCTGCGGAATGGAGGATTTTTTTTCGAGGAGTCTGGCCGTCGTGACCAGACGGGCCATGTCGCGCCTGACCAGCGGACTTTCGTCCAGCACATTCAGGATAAAGCCGTAGATGAAGTTATCAAAGCGCAAAGCCATGGCATCAGCTTCATCGAAATGAACCAGAGGGGCGATGTGTTCCGTAAGCTCCTGCTGATCCAGCTCGGAAAGACAGATGAAGGCTTCCGGCTTTTTGAACTTTTCCACATGCTTCAAAGCAAGCCGCACATGAAAGAGATCCGTATTAAGGCCAGCAATCCGGCCTTGGCATAGTTCCGTCAGCTCCCTGCGCCATGGCTGATAAGCGCCATCGAATTTTGAAGCGTCCTGAAACGCCGCGACCAGCCGGACGCATTTTCGGAAGATATTTTCCGAGAGCGAGATGGGGACCTCGCCTTCCGTGGTATGTTTGACCTGCCGGAAGTACTCGAAGTTGCCGCAGTAGTCGAAGATGAGGAAGCGCTTTTTACCTGTGTATTCCTCGCGTTCTATAAGGTCGGTACAGGTCAGTTCCGGGCAAAGACGTGTTCCACGTCCGATCATCTGCCAGAATTTTGTTTTGGACCGGACTTTCTTGAAGAACACCAGATTCACACATGCGGGCACGTCGATGCCGGTGTCCATCATGTCCACCGAAACCACGATATACGGAGTTTTTTCGGCTTCCTTAAAATTGTCGATGACGGTCTGGGCATAGCTGTCGTCGCAGACGACGCGGCTTGCCCATGTGCCGTGATACTGCGGATAAAGTTTGTTGAAGCGTTCCAGAATAAACTCGGCGTGCCTTTTGTTCTGGGCAAAGATGATGGTCTTGCCGATGCGTTCGCCGCCGTTCACCATGATGCCGCGCTCCATAAGGTCCTGAAGCACAAGGTCCACGGTTTTCTGGTTGAAGACGAAGTCGTTCGCGCCTGCGAAGGGATGGAATCCGGCATGACGCCATCCTCAGTAAAGTCATCTTCGTAGCGTTCCTTGTCTTCGTCGGAAAGCTCCTCGTAGGTGATGCCTTCCGAAAGGAATTTTGTCGTGACCTCATAATTGTAGTACGGAACCAGAACGTGATCCTGATGCACGACGGTATCGTAGTCGTAGGCATAGGTGGGGACGCCGTTTTCCAGCTCGAAGAATTCATAGGTGTTTCTGGCCACTTCGTTTTTCGGCGTGGCGGTCAGGCCAAGAAGGATGGCATCGAAGTATTCAAAGATGGCGCGATATTTTTTGAAGATGCTCCGGTGGCTTTCGTCGATGATGATGAGGTCGAAATGCGCGGGGGAGAACAGCATGCCGCCGTCTTTGCTTTTTTCGCGGTCGATGGCGTTCATGATCGTGGGGTAGGTGGAGAAGACGATGCGTGCGGACGCGTCGTCCTTGTTGGCGCACAGATTACAGAGCGACATGTTCGGCAGGTATGTTTTGAAGTCGTCTTTGGCCTGTGAGACAAGCGCCGTTCTGTCGGCAAGAAAGAGGACGTTGGTTATGTGGTGCCCACGGCTCAGCACATCGACCAGGCTGGCGGCGGTTCTGGTCTTCCCCGTGCCTGTGGCCATGACGAGCAGATGCTTTCGCACGCCGCGGCTGATCTCCTCGCACACGGAGCGGATGGCCGCCTGCTGATAATAGCGGTCGGTGATGGCGTTACTGATGGTGATGCTCTCAAGTGGGAGCCTGGACGTTCGCCGCTCGATGATTCTTTCCAGATCGGTCTTGCTGAATATGCGGCTCACCTTGCGCTGGGGACCGCCTTTGTCATCCCAGAAAAAGGTATCGAAGCCGTTGGTCGTGAACATGACGGGGCGTTGCCCGAAACGGAGCTCAAGACAGTCGGCATAGAGTTTGGCCTGCGTTCTTCCGGTATTGGGGTCCTTGCAGGCTTTTTTGGCTTCCACCACGGCAAGGGGTTTGCCGTCCCTGCCCCAGAGCACGTAGTCCGCATATCCCTTCTGGCCGGGAACTCCGGCCATGCCTTCCACTTCGTATTCCTGGGAAACGTCGCTGTCCGGCCCTTCCAGTTCCCAGTCCATGCCCAGGAGCATGGCGTCGATGTAGATTTTCCGGGTGCTGAACTCGGAAAGGTCTTCCATGGTGATGGTACGGCTCTGGCGGTTGCGTTCCTTCGCGCCGGTGTACTTGTCCGCAAGTTCGGCAAGCTGCTGCCGGAGTCGTTCAATCTCCGCGTCTTTTTCTCCCAGCAGACTTTCCTGTGCCCGGATCTTCTGCATGTCGAGGGAGACGTGCGTTTTGGGAATCCGTTGTTCATCGAACGTACGGGCCTGATAGTCGCTGCCGTAGGAATAATCCACCCATTGAATGAACTCAAAAAGACTTTTCAACGACTGGACGGCAAAAGCGGGAGGGACGATCTTGCTGGTATGAACGGCGATGTTCCCGAACGCGACGATCCCCTTGATTTTGCCGAACAAGAGGGGAGGAAGCTGTTTTTTGAAGGTATACTCATGGATGAGCGCGGAGAGATTGTCCTTATAGGGAGCCTGTATGCCTTTATCGACGGTATAGACCCACTTCACGGCCAGCTCCAGAGCCTTGCGGCAACCGATGACGCACATGGCGGGCGACGTGGCAAAGACCTTTTCCGCCTCCACGGCGGAAGGGGCGAACAGGGAGAACTCTTGACGGCCGTTCAGAAAGTCGAAGTTGGGCATACAGGGACTCCTCGACATAACATTAACTTTATGTGAGCTTTATAATATTTTATTTGCTAATTTGATTTTGCTGATTGTTCCTTCCACTTATTCATATCATCTCGATAAAAATGCGTATCTATATCCTCCATCATGGCAGCATGGACTTCATTATAATATTCTTTTGCACTGTCCATACATTTATTATATTCAGATGTTCCAATTTGATATTTTTTAGATTCGACAAATTGGATTAGAGCTAATCTTGCATATTGCTTTATTGCCAATGTTCCATATACCATAAGCTTTATGAGACATGGAGCAAAAAATCTATCGAAATTGCTTGGTTCCGGACCATACGTCGTTTCGAAGCATTTGAAAAATTCTTCATAGGCCTTTGTCTTTTCTTTAAAGGCTCGTTCTTCTATACGGCGCTGCTCCTGACGCTCCCAGGATTTTTTGTTTTCATTGGAGTCATGGCGCAATTTCAGCAACGTGACAATAAGTGTGATGAGGGAGCCTGCAAGGCCGGAAGCCAGAGCAATAGCTACCGGCGAATGGAATATGTCCATCCAGAATTTCATTTCTTCCGTAGTCATGTTGGCATTCCTTTATCCGAAATACTCCTGCATCAAGGATTTTTTCAGCGTTTCCAGTTTTTCAAGGCTCTGCTTTATGGACGATTTTGCTTTTTCGACCTGCTTAGTGAAGGTTACAAAAGTTTCTTGATCTATCAGAGGAGGAAATGGAAATGGATATTCCTTTAGCTTATCCATTTGAATACCATCTTGACCTGCAGTTCTTGAGGATAGTGATTCAAGATAATGCAAGAGAGCGTCTTGTTTAAGAAAGTATCTGATAAACTCCTTATTTCCTCTGAGAGGAACAGCCTTCATAAGTGCGACATTATAAGATCCCTCAATTCCTTGTAATATCTGAAAAATAGGAGGTCCGTAACGGCCGATCATAATATCATCAGCAGTACAATGCCGTTTAGCCATAGATTTAGGGATGTAAGTGATAAACTTATCAGACTTATAATCTCTGATCTGAATCAAACGAATATTGTCAGGAGTCGGAGAGTACTCAAAATATTTTTTGTCTGGCTGGCTACCCCCTACAAATTTGACCACTTCGTCCATGCGGAATACAGGAAATTTTTTTGTATTTATAACTGGATCTCCAAACATCTCGATAAATCGTGATTTGACGAGCTGGTCGAGCTTGGAGAGCTGCTGTTTTCTCGTTTGAATCAGGAATATCAATTTTTCAAGAATACCAGCTCTTTTTTTTTGCTCTTCAATAGTAGGAAGATAGATTTGAATATTCTCAACAATATGTTTTGAAATTTCCTTGAATGTAGCGCCCCTTCCAAGGCTGTTCAGGTAATTCGTCTTTGCGGAAAGAAAAAAGTACAAATATTTATTATAAATAGAATCACTACAAATTAAATTTTTAAATCCTTGGTTGCAATACATCTTGCACCCTGCAATAGCAGTTTTTCCAATAGGCGCACGCGACGAAAGTATAACTGTGCCTTCAGGAAAAGGCTTCAGGCTTGTTTCTTGTATAGCTCTATCTGTAATATGTCGGGCAGAGTCATATATAATGAAGCTATCATCAGATAATTCCGCTGGAGTTATCCAAATATGGTTTCCATCCCAATATTCCGCGACGGAACTACTGGGGGTTGAACCGGAAACCACAGTGCAGATATCACCAAGTTTCACCATCACAGCATCTCCTCCAGCTCGGCCAGTCCTGCGGAAATCTGCATTTCCAGCTCGTGCAGTTCGGTCATGAGTTGCTGCGTAGGGGGATATTCCACTGGCGTATATTCCACCCGCTTGTACTTGTTGATGGAAAGGTCATAGCCGTTGGCGACGATCTCTTCCTTTTGCACAAAGAAGGACTGTTCCGTGCGGGCGCGGTCCTTCTCCTTTTCCAGAGCGGCAAAACGGGCGATGATGTCGGGGATGTCGTTCTGCGCCACGGGCGTGCGCTTGTCGTCCAAAGAAAAGCCGTCGGCCTGCATGTCGTAGAACCAGACGTTGCCCGTGCCGCCCGCCGCCGTTTTGGTGAAGACAAGCACGGCGGTGGAGACGCCCGCGTACGGCTTGAACACGCCGGAGGGCATGGAGATGACGGCCCGCAGCTGATGCTGTTCCACCAGCTCCCTGCGGATGGACTGATGCGCCTTGCTGCTGCCGAAGAGCACGCCGTCGGGCACGATGCAGGCGCATTGGCCGCCCTTTTTCAGCAGACGCAAAAAAAGCGCGAGAAACAGGAGCTCCGTTTTTTTGGTGCTGGTCACGGCTTTCAGAGAATCGCTGATGCTTTCGGCGTCGATGCTGCCCTTGAACGGCGGATTCGCCAGGCACATGGTGAAGGCGGCGTTCACGTCGTTTTCCTTGGACACGCTGTCCCGGTAGCGGACATCCGGGTGATGTATGGAGTGCAGCATAAGGTTCATGGCCGAAATGCGCAGCATGGTGGGGTCGGTATCGTAACCGGTAAAGGCCGGCCCGGCGAAATGCTCCCACTGCTCCGTGGTCATGCCGCTTTCGTAGTGCGCGCGGATGTATTCGGCGGCGGAAATAAGAAATCCCGCCGTGCCGCAGGCCGGGTCGCAGATGACGTCGTCGGGCGTGGGGCGCAGAAGGGCGACCATCATGTCGCGGATATGTTTAGGGGTGCGGAACTGCCCGTTGCGGCCCGCCGTGGAGAGCTTGCCAAGCATGTATTCGTACAGGTCGCCCTGCATGTCGAGGTCGGCAATATCATGCTCATACAGTTCTTCCAGCCCGGTGACGACCTTTTCCAGCACCTGCGGCGTGGGCATGAGAAATACGGCGTCCTTCATGAAATGGGCAAAGGCCGCCTGTGCCGTGCCGTCATCGACATCCGGCAGCGGGACGAACGTGCCTTTTTCCTCGTCGAAGTCCGGCAGCCTGCCGCCCCTCATGCCCTTGATGGCCGGAAAAACGCGCTGGGACATGACGTCGAACATATATTGGGCGTCTTTGTTCTTGAATTTGCTCCAGCGCATGGACTGGCCGGCGGGCGTCTGCGGAAAAATTTTTTCCACCTTCATGCCGAGGGCTTCGTATCTTTCGTTTTCCAGCTCTTTGACATCCAGCGCGCGGACGAACATGAGGTAGGTAAGCTGTTCAATAACGGTGAGCGGGTTGGCCAGACCCGCGGAAAAGATGTCGAGCCAAATCTTATCAACTTTATTTTTTACGGCCCCCGTAATCATGGGCTCTCCTGAATGTTGTTGTCGTTAGCCTGCCGGAACGGACAGGGGAATCATACTGAGCAGGGTAGTCAAATTTGAGAAAAGAATAAAGAAAGAGGAGAGGGCATTTTGTGTTCGCGGCGTATCCATATTATGCAGATCCGCTATGGCCCCAAAATTCCCTGTCTGGGCGGCCGCGTTTTTAAGCGCCCTCTCCTCAAGGTGTGATAGCGCCGCGTCAGGGCAGGATCCTCTGCACAGAGGAAAAGGGACTCCGTTGAAGACGGTGACGCTGACAAAGGCAGGTCTGAGAGCATGCAGGGGGCTGAAACCGTCAAAAAGGCTGAACGCTTTCCTTCCGGCGCTGACCTGCGCATGAATATCGGTCATGCGGCTTATCCCGCCCCTACGAGGAGCATGGCTCATTAAAGGACGAAGATAACAAGAGCCGCAATCTGAACGGAAGAAAGCTAAAAAAGGGAAGGCGTGCGCCCGTATCCATGCTTGCCCGTTTTTAGCGCCGCTGGAAACAAGGAGTCCTGTCCTTACCGCAGCTTCAGCACGAAGCGCGTCCGGGTATCGCTCGCTGCGTCCTTTTTATAGTCAAGGACGGCCCCGATGGGCAGATCCTTCTCGAAACCGAAACGTTCCTTTAATTCCCTGACGCTGCGGGAAGCGATGGCGGAGAACGCCGCCCGCGTCATCTTCCGGTCAGCCGCGACGAAGACGATGTCGATGCCCTTGGCATAGGCGGAGACATCCACGGACGTGATCCCCTTGTCGGCATACCGGGCCAGCAGCTCTTCCTCAAAAGCGGTGAAACGATCACTGTCGTCCACAAACACTTCGGAATCACTGTTCTCCGTAGCGGTATCCGCCTGCGACTCCGCGGACAGGGCGATGCGGGGCAAGGCAGTGGAAAGGGCGCACGCGACCAAGAGCAGGAAAAAGAATTTCTTCATGGCACCTCCGGCCAGACAAAAGGGGAATGGGGCTACAGGATATCACCGCGAATCGCGGCACCAAGGGCCTTGATGCGTACTGCGGGACCTCTTTGGCCTGCCCCGACCGGGCCACCGGCGCAACATGTCCGCCGTCCGCAACAAGGATCGTCACGATGATACAAAGACAAGAAGAGGCGCTTCATATCGCACCGGGCGGCAAGGCCGTATCCTGCGACGGTGCCGGCATCCGGGGCATCTTGCGTGCGCCCGGAACCGGAGCAATGGCCTAAAACGCCTCGTACTCCCCGATGGCGCAACGGTCCTGCAACGCGGGCAGGGTGCGCTCCAGCAGCACGCCGTCGCTGTGGCGGGTGTCGTAGCCGTAGGTGACGCGGATGCCCAGGGTCACGAAGCGCACCGCGCGCTCCAGGGCCACGGGCAGGCTGTCCCCCTGAAGGAACGCCCCCACCAGCACGCTGGAGAAGGTATCGCCCGTGCCGGGATAGAAGGCCGGGATGTAGGGCGACTCCATCTTCCAGAAGCGCCCCTGCTCGCGGTCATAGGCCACGGCCGCACAATGGCCGGGACGGGTCGCCGGGGCGCTGGTGATGACCACCCTGTCCGGCCCCATGGCCGCCAGGCGTCGCAGCTGCTCCTTGAGGCCGTCGGGCGAGATGTCCGGCCGGTAGGGTTCGTCCAGCAAAAAGGCCGCTTCGGTGAGGTTGGGCGTGATGACGTGGGCGTGGCCGATGAGCTGGCGCATGGCCTCCACCATCTCCGGCGTCTGGGTGGGGTCCAGGGTGCCGTTGTCGCCCAGCACGGGGTCCACCAGCGCGAAGCCGCCGGGCTTGAGGAAGTGGCCGATGCACCGGGCCGCTATCTCCAGCTGGAGCGGATTGCCCAGAAAGCCGGAATAGACGGCGTCGAAGCTCAGGCCCATCCGCTGCCAGTGATCCAGCATGGGCCCCATCTCGGCGGTCAGGTCATGAAAGGTGAAGCCCTCCACGCCGGAGGTCTGGGAAGACAGGACCGCCGTGGGCAGGGGGCAGGTCTGGACGCCCATGCTGGCAAGGATGGGGATGACCACGGTCAGCGAGGCACGCCCGAAACCGGAAAGGTCATGGATGGCGGCCACACGTTGCAGGGGGATCTCGTGCATGGGTACCTCAGCGGGAAGGGGAAGAACAGGAAGTCAAACTCTGCCACCGGAGGGGCCGTCTTGCAAGCCGGACAGCAGGCAACACCTGTAAACACCCCGTTTTAATAAAAAATAAATAGCTTGATTCTACAAGGTGTTACCACTTCCCCCAGCATCCGGCACAGATTTTTCGTCTGTGTTCCAGCCGCCCGGCCCGGCACTGGAAAGAGGACGGAGCACATCACCGGCAATGGCCGCGAGGGCAATGGTCACAAAAGGCATCAAGACAGGGATGGTGCGGGAGCGGGGAAGGCTCTGCCGGATGGCGGCAGTGGAGCCATGCCCGTCATACCGGAGTGCGTTACGGGCATCGGAAGAGACGGCTGCCCCTCCTTTCTTCCGGTATGACGGCGGGCGTGCGGCCGGCGCCTAGATCTTCTCCAGCGCCAGCCGGAAGGCGAAACAGATGAAGATGAGGCCCGTGAGCCGGTGCAGCCAGGCCTGGAAGGACGGCCGGGCGAACAGGCGGCGGATGCGGTGCAGCAGGCTGGCCAGCAGCACGAACCAGCCCAGGCAGAAAAAGGCCATGATGCCGCCCAGCTCCAGGAATTGCGGCCAGAGGGCGGCATGCGGGTCCAAAAACTGCGGCAGCATGGTCAGGAAAAAGACCACGGCCTTGGGGTTGAGGGCATTGGTCAAAAATCCCTGCCGGAAGGCCCGGCGACGCAGGCCGCGGACAGGCTGCACTTCCTCTTCCTGCCCTCCGTGACGCACCACGGCGGCCGTGACCTCACGCCCGGCCCGCAGGGCATGGATGCCCATCCAGAACAGATAGGCGGCCCCCGCATAGCGCAAAAGCGTGAACAGGGTGACGGACTGGGCGATGACCGCGCTGATGCCCAGCATGGCGGCCGAGGTGTGGACCATGATGCCCAGCGCCACGCCGCAGGCCGCGGCCTGACCGGAGCTGCGCCCCTCCGTCAGGGACGTGCGGACGATAAGGGCAAAATCCGGGCCGGGCAGCATGACCAGCAGGGCCGCCAGTGGGATGTAGAGGAGCAGGTTTTCCAATGAGACCATGCGTCGTTCCTGTAGGTCGCCCGCGATCACGGGGCGGGAAACAAAGGGAGGAAGGGCCCTTCCCGCAGGGATGCGCCCTTCCTCCCGGATATACGAAGATAGTGCAGTGACGCGGCTGCCTACAGGCAGGCGCCGATGATCTCGCCGAATTCCTGGCAACCCACCACGCGGGCGCCTTCCACCTGGGCGGCCAGGTCCACGGTGACGGCGCGGCCGGCGATGGCCTTGCTCATGGCGTTGCGGATGCGCTCGGCAGCCGCGGGCACGCCCATCTGTTCCAGCATCAGGGCGCCGCACAGGATCACGCTGCCGGGGTTGGCCTTGTCCTGACCGGCGATGGTGGGAGCGGTGCCGTGGGTGGCCTCATAGAAGGCCAGGGAGTCGGACATGTTGACGCCCGGGGCCAGGCCCAGACCGCCCACCTGCGCGGCCAGGGCATCGGAGATGTAGTCGCCGTTGAGGTTGGGGGTGGCCAGGATCTGGTACTGTTCGGGACGCAGCAGGGCTTCCTGGAACATGGCGTCGGCGATGCGGTCCTTGACCACCAGACGGCCTTCCACGGGTTCCTTCTCGGTGCAGGTCAGGTCGCCGAATTCCTGGGCGGCCACATCATAGCCCCACTGGCGGAAGCCGCCTTCGGTGAACTTCATGATGTTGCCCTTGTGCACCAGGGTCAGGCTCTTGCTGCCGGTATCCAGGGCAAAGCGCAGGGCGCGGCGCACCAGGCGCTTGGAGCCGAACTCGCTCATGGGCTTGATGCCCACGGCGGCTTCCTCGCGGATCTTGGTCACGCCGAACTCTTCACGCAGGAAGGCGATGAGCTTCTTGGCTTCCGGGGTCTGGGCGGCGTATTCGATGCCCGCGTACACGTCTTCGGTGTTCTCGCGGAAGATGACCATGTTCACGCGCTCGGGATGCTTGACCGGCGTTTCCAGGCCTTCGAAGTGACGCACGGGACGGATGCAGGCGTACAGGTCCAGCGTCTGGCGCAGGGCCACGTTGAGGCTGCGGATGCCGGTGCCCACGGGGGTGCCCAGGGGGCCCTTCATGGCGAAATCGGCGGTGCGCAGGGCGTTCATGGTCTCCTCGGGCAGGGGGGAGCCGGTCTCGGCCGTGGCCTTTTCACCGGCCAGCAGTTCCACCCACTCGATGCGCATGTCCGATTCCTTGGCCAGCGCGGCGTCGATGACAGGGCGGGCGGCGCGCCAGATTTCGGGGCCGATGCCGTCGCCTTCGATCCAGTAAACTCGTTTGCTGCTCATTGTCTGCATCCTTTTCTGTATTCCTGATTGCGGCCGCCGGGGGCGGGCCTGTAGGCAAAAAACGGCGCACCGGGGAACCGGCGCGCCGCCATGCGTCTAGTCTTCGGCTGCGCGGGCTTCCTGCTGCAGGGCCTGCGAGCGCTTGAGCAGCTGCTCAAGCTGGATGTCCACACCGATGACGCCCACGATGTTGTCGTCATCGTCCGTCACCGGGCAGGACACGGTGATGACCAGCTTGCCCGTGAACTGGGACTGGTACACGTCCATGATGTGCATGTCGCCGGTCTGCATGGGCATCTTGAACCATTCGCGCTGCGAGAAGTCGAAGCCGATGGGCAGGGCCTCGTACTTTTCACGGTAAGCCGGGTCGGTGATGGCCGCGCACTTGAGGCTGCCCTGGGTATCCGTGAGGTAGAGGTACTGGATGAAGGGGTACTCGCGCGAGAAGCTGTCCAGACGGGCGCAGGCATGCTTGCCGAAGTCCCGCAGGTCCTCGTTCTGCGCCAGACGGGCGATGAGGTGGGCGGCCAGCTCGTCGGCCAGTTCCTTCATGTGGTCGAACTCGGTCTCGAACAGTTCCGGCATGTAGCGCTGCACCAGGGCCGCCATCTCGTCGTGCGAAAGGTGCGTGGTGCGGCCGGTGTCGTAGATGGCCACGATGGCCTCGTAGATCTGGCCCACGGCGGGGTGCTTCTTGGAGATCTGCTTGCCTTCGGGCAGCTTGAGGTTGACGTTGATCCAGTAGGCCACCCCGGCACGGCCGGTCTTGTCGGTGATGATGATGGGCACGGGACGGCCCAGCAGATGCTTGGTGTCGAAGATGTTGTAGATCTCTTCGTTCTTGGCCAGGCCGTCGGCATGCACACCGGCGCTGGTGGCGTTGAAGTCGCGGCCCACGAAGGGATAGTTGTAGGGGATGTTGTAGTGCAGTTCTTTTTCGAAGAACTCGGCCACCTCGCTCAGGATGGTGGTGTCGGCGGCGGCATCGTCACCGGTGAGCGAGATGTACTCGATGATCAGGGCTTCCAGCGGTGTGTTGCCCGTGCGCTCGCCAAAGCCGAACAGCGTGCTGTTGACCGCGCCGCAGCCGTTGAGCCAGGCCGTGACGCCGTTGACCAGCACCTTGTGGAAGTCGTTGTGGCCGTGCCATTCCAGCCATTCGCCGGGCACACCGGCCTCGTCGGTGAAGGCACGCACGATGCGCTGCACCGAGCGGGGCAGGGCCGCGCCGGGATAGGGCACGCCGTAGCCCATGGTGTCGCACAGGCGGATCTTGACCGGCATGCCGCTCTGCTGGCTCAGCTCCATGAGTTTCTGGGCAAAGGGCAGGCAGAAGCCGTAGATGTCGGCGCGGGTCACGTCCTCGAAGTGGCAGCGCGGGATGATGCCCCATTCCAGGGCCTGCCGGGCCAGGTCAAGATACATGTCCATGGCCTGCTGGCGGGTCTTCCCCAGCTTGAGATAGATATGGTAGTCCGACACGCTGGTCAGCATGCCGGTCTCGTCGAACTCCATGTCCCGGGCCAGCTTGAGGTCTTCCTTGTTGGCGCGGATCCAGGAGGTCACGCGCGGGAAGCGGTAGCCGCGCGCCCGGCAGACGTCGATGCACTTGCGGTCCTTGGCCGAGTACAGGAAGAACTCCGACGCCGTGATGAGGCCCGTCTTGCCGCCCATGCGGTGCAGGAAGTCGAACATCTTGGCCACCTGCTTGACCGTATACGGCGGCCGGGCCTGCTGGCCGTCACGGAAGGTGGTGTCCGTGATGCGCATCTGTTCGGCAGGACGCGGGGCAAGGAGCACCTCGTCGAAAGTCGTGCGACAGATGCTGGTGTAAGGAAAAAGCTCGCGGTACAGCTGGGGCTGTTCCCGTTCCTGAAGCGAAAGCGGGCGAACGCTGCCCGTCTGATGGATGATGCTGCTCATGGAACTCCGTCCGGCCTGAAAAGTGACGTACAAGGTAAGGAACATATCCTGTTAGCGACGGCGCGTCAAAGGGCCGGCGGGACGGCGCTCCGGCCTTCGGACGTGTCGAAGGATGCGCCGCCGGGACTTGCCAGAACAGGCAAAATGACGGATTGTACCGCCTATCGGAGCCCATCCTCCGGTTGAAGGAGCTTTTATGTCGGTTTGTGTGCAGTACCCCTCGGCGGGCTGCATTGTGGAATATCTTGAAGGCAATGCCATCCAGATCGCGCTGGTCACCGAAGAATCTGGCGGCAAACTGCGTCTTTTGCTGCCCAACCGGCGCGAGACGCGTCTCACCACGTCGCGCCTGCTGCCCTGGGCCGGGCCCGCGCTGGGCTCCATGCCCGGCAAGGACGAGTCCGCCCGCGTGCTGGAGCAGCACCGCGCCCGCCGCGAAGAACTGGCCGCGGCCCTGCCCGTGCTGGAACTGTGGGAAATGAGCCAGGGAGAGGTGCCGGAAGCCTCGGCCCAGTGGTTCGCCGAACTGGCCGGTCAGGCCGGGGACGCCGACAGCGTCGCCGCCTGCGGGCGGGCCCTGCTGGCCTGCAAGAGCCACTTTCGCTTCCAGCCTCCCGTCTTCCAGATCTTTTCCGCCGAGATGGTGGAAAAGCGCCTCAAGGAACAGCAGGAACGCGCCGCCCGCGAGGCCCTGGTGCTGGGCGGCAACAGCTTTTTCCGCCTGCTCTGGGACGTGGCCTGCAAAAAACGCGCGCTGCCGCCCCAGCCCGGCGAGGACACCCGGGGCATCTCCGAATGGCCGGCCCCCGAAGTGGCCGAACGTCTGAAGCAGATCCTGTTCGCCCGCATGGCCGACCCCGAGAGCCAGGAATACGACGAACTGTGGCGCATGCTCTCCAAGGGCCTGCCCGACGTGCCGCACCTGCCCGTACAGCTGCTCATGGCCTGGGAACAGGTGCCCGCCCATTACAATTTCTGGTATGACCGCGCGGGCTACGCCCCCGGCGACGACTGGTGGCAGCCTCTAGCCCCGGCCGTGGAGGCCCTGCAGCGGGCTGCCCGTGAGGTGGAGCTGCCCGTCTGCGACCTGCCCTTCATCAGTATCGACAGCGCCACCACCCGCGACGTGGACGACGCGTTCCACATCCTGCCCACGGACGACGGCGGCTTCGATCTGACCCTGGCCCTGGCCTGCCCGGCCGCCTGCTGGCCTTTCGGCGAGGCCCTGGACAAGGCCGTGTTCCGTCGCGGCACCAGCATCTACCTGCCCGAGGGCGACAGCCACATGATGCCCGAAGCCCTGGGCACGGACGCCTTCTCCCTGCTGGCCGGTCAGGATCGCCCGGCCTTCTGTGTGCGGACGCGCATCTCGGCCGCGGGCGAGATCCTTTCCTGCGAGCCCTGGGCCGCACGGGTGCGCCTGGCCGCCAACCTGACCTATGACGACACCCAGGCCGTCCTCGACGCCCTGGCCGCCGGTGAGGCCCCGCAGGCGGACAACCCCGCCGCGCCCTGGGCCACCATGCTGGCCTGCGGCAACGACTTCGCCCGCGTCTGGCAAAAGGCCCGCATCGCGCGCGGGGCCGTCATCATGGACCGGCCCGAACCGTCCATCGTGCTGGAAGGCGAAGGCGCGCAGACGCGCGTGTCCATCGAGCCCGGCCACGAGACCCCGGACTCCCAGCCTCTGGTGGCCGAGATGATGATCCTGGCCAGCGCCGCCGTGGCCCAGTGGGCCGCGGAACGCGAGATCCCCATGCTGCACCGCACCCAGGACGTGGCCCTGCCCAGGGAATACGCCGGCGTCTGGAAGGAGCCCCAGGACATGACGCGCATCATGCGCGCCCTGATCCCCTCCAGCCTCGAAGTGCAGGCCCGGCCGCACGCCGCCCTGGGCCTGGCGCGCTACACGCCCATGACCTCGCCCCTGCGCCGCTATCCCGACCTCATCAACGAGGCCCAGCTGCTGCACTGGCTCACCCACGGCACGCCCCGCTGGGATGGCGAGGCCCTGTCCACCCTGCTGGTCAGCCTCAATGCCGTGCTGGATGCCGCCGGGCAGGTGCAGCGCTTCCGCCCGCGCTACTGGAAGCTGCTCTACTTCCGCCAGCAGGGCGACAAGGTCTGGTGGGACGGCGTGGTCACCGAAGAAAACGACATGTTCGTCAACGTGAGCCTGCCCGCACAGGGCATGTACGTGCGCGGCAAACGCCGCATGTTCGACGAACGTACCTGCCCCGGCATGGCCGTGCAGGTGCGCATCGGCCGCGTGCACCCGCTGTACAACGAAATCCAGATCCTCGAAGCCGTCAGCATGGACGGCTGATGCGGGATCCTGAGGATATGTTTCCGGGGGGAAGGGACCCCCTTTAACCAGCGCCCAAAGGGGGTCCCTTCCCCCAGGCCCCCCATCCTCCCCCAAATGCGCTTCATCAGGGGAAACGGGCCGTACGGGAACGGGACACTACAGGGATAAACAACGCCATGGCAGCCGCTGTGGCGGGGCAAGGACAGCCCCGGTTCAAGGAGGAGGAATATGACGGCCTTTTTGTGTATCGTTCTGGGTTATGTGCTGGGTTCCGCCCCGTGGGGGCTGGTCATCGCCCGCACCTTCTGCGGCATCGATCCCCGTAACGACGGCAGCCGCAACACCGGCGCCACCAACGTGGCCCGCCTGTGCGGTTTCCGCTGGGGCGTGCTGACCCTGGCCTGTGACTTGGGCAAGGGCGCCCTGCCCGTGGCCCTGGCCCTGTGGCTGGGCCTTTCGCCCCTGCTGGTGACCTGCGTGGCCCTGGCCTGCGTGCTGGGCCATGTGTTCTCCTGCTTCATGGGCTTCCGCGGCGGCAAGGCCGTGGCCACCAGCATCGGCGTGTTCCTGCCGCTGGCCTTCTTCCCCCTGCTCTTCTCCTGCGCGGCCTGCGTGCTGGTCATCTGGCGCAGCGGCTTCGTCTCGCTGGGCTCCCTGACCCTGGTCACGGTGCTGCCCTTTGCCCTGCTGGCCGCCACCAAGTACGCCTGGGTGCCCCTGTCGCTGTGCATCTGGGCCCTGGTGGTCTGGAAGCACAAGGAGAACATCGCCCGCCTGCGCGCCGGTACCGAAAAGAGCTGGCTCAAGAGCCGCCAGAAGTAAGACGGCGCAACACGACAGCAAAAGGCCTCTTTCCCCTGCGGGAAAGAGGCCTTTTTTCATATTTCATTGCACAGGACCTTGCCCCTTCAGTCTGTCCGGCAGGACACGCCCTGAAAAGAAGAGGCTTCCTCCGGCCGTACACCTGCCCCAAAGACGACAGCAATGCCTGTACATCCCTGCTTCTCCAAAATAATGCGCGCTGGGGAGGGGGGAGTTTGAGGGGGGAACCCCTCTCGCGCGAGCAGCGACCGGATGGCGGCCCGCAGGGCCGTGCCCGTTGCGACGCAGGAAGCTACGGGCATCGACAGCAGAGATGAGGGGGCCCCCCTCAACAATAAAAAACTTGCGGGATCAACAGCAACGCAAGGAGCCCTTCCCGCAAAACGCTTTCCTTCCTAACGGCCCAACAGCCCCCGGATGGCGCCGCCGGCGTCACGCACGGCACCGCCGATGCTGTTGCCCGCGCCGCGGGCCGTATCACCGGCCGCGCTGCCCGCCTTCTTGCCGCCTTCCAGCAGATTGCTGCCGAGGCCCTTGACCGCGTCCAGCGCGAACTTGGAATCCAGCGAGAACGAAAGGTTATCGAAGGGCCCTTCGTAGTTCACGGGGATGTTCAGGCCCAGCGTGGTGATGGTGGCCGTGCCCTTGAGGTGCTGGCGCGGCAGGCTGGCGTGGGCCTGGCCCCTGGCCTGGAGCTTGGGCGAGGTGGCCGTCATGGGCGCCAGGTCGGCCTCGCCCTTGCGCAGCACGAAGGGCACATGCACCTGCTCGAAGGTATCGGAAACAGCGCCCTTGAGGCCGGGCACCGAATGCAGCAGGGAGGTCAGGGCCGGGATATGCATGTTGCGCAGCCGCAGGTCTCCCGAACCGGAAAGGGCGGCCATCATGGCGTCGGCGCCTGTGCCGCTCGTGGTGCAGGAGGCCTTGAGGGCCGCCAGACCTTCCACGGAGCGGGGCTTTTCCAGGGATTCCTGCAGGGGGCCCAGGGCCACTTCGGCCGCATCCAGATCCAGCGCATACTTGCGGTTCCGGAGGTCGGCACGGCCGCCGGCGGACAGGCGGCCGCCGCTTTCCAGCACGCCCTGGAAGGAGGTCAGGCGGTAATCGCCCTTGCTGCCGCTCAGAGCCAGGGAGATGTCACGCAGATGCATCTTCTTCCAGCCCAGGGACGACATGGCCAGGCGCATGTTGATGGTGGGCCAGCTGGTGGCGCTTTCCTTGTCCGCGGCCGCCACGGCCTTGCCTTCCTTGCCCTTGGCCGTTCCCGCGTCCTTGCCGCTTTCGGGCAGGGGCAGATATTCGTCCAGTTGCAGCTTGCCCAGGCTCAGGGAGCCTTCCATGGCGAGCACGTCCCGGAAGTGCAGGCGCAGTTCCGCCCGCAGGGGCGTGGCGTCCAGCTTGCCCTTGCACTGGGAAAGCGCCAGCGTGTCGCCTTCCCAGGTCACGGAGCCCTTGAACAGCAGGGCGTCCTGCGCATGGGGCTTGAGCTGCACGCCCAGGGCCGAGGCCAGCTTGCGCGGTGCGCCTTCCAGCAGGACGGAGCCCGTGAAGGCCGGGCCGTCCAGACCCAGCGTACCGGTGAGGCCCACGCGGCCGTGCGGCACGGAAAGGCTCAGGCGGGACAGATGCAGCTGCCGGGCCGCCGTATCCAGCGAGGCATCGCCCTGCAATTGCACGGGCCCGAGGTCCGCGGGCAGGAGGCCCCGGCGGGAAGGTGTGATGGTCAGGGAAAGGTTCTGCACACGCGGGGCCATGCCGAAGAGCCCGGCCTGGGCATCCAGGGCCAGGGTCCCGGCCAGCGTGCGCCCGGCGGTGAGCAGATCATAGGTGAAATCGCAGCGCAGGACGGCGTCCTGACCGTTGCGCAGGTTCTCTACAGAAAGGTTGATGTCGCGCAGGTCGTAGCGCTCGCTGCCCTTCTCCACATGCAGGCTGCCCTTGCTCAGGGTCAGGCGGCCCAGCTCCAGCGGCAGGAGCACTTCGCTGCCGGGCTTGTTGCCGGCGGCATTGCCGGAGGCCGCATCCGCAGGCGCGGCGGCCTTGCCTTCCGGCAGCAGCAGGCTCAGCGAGGGGCTGTCCAGACGGACTTCGCCGATGACCAGCTCCCCGTGCAGCAGCAGTTCCAGCTCCAGATGGGCCTCGCCGCCCTTGGCCGTGAAGCGCATGCCCTGCCCGTCCTGCACGCCGTCCCAGCTGACGGCGGTGAATTTGGCCCCGGGGGGCAGCAGGGAAAGCTCGGGCGGGCTGGCGAAGCGCACGGGCGTGCCCGTGGCTTTTTCCACCGCGGCCGAGATCTGGCCGCTGATGAATTCGGTATCCAGCTGACTGATCACTATGGCCAGTACCGCCGCCAGTACCAGAACGATACCTCCGATCCAGCAAAGTACGCGCTTCATATCCGCCTCCGATGGCCTGTCTGTCCTGTGGTCGGGCTACAGGACAAGTGTAGGGCATCGCCAGTCCCGAGGCAAGCCGGGCCGCCGCTGCCGCGGGCTCCCTGCCCGGGAAAAAGGATGGGGCCGCAAGGATGGCCTGCCGTTCCTCCGCCCTGCCTTGCGGACGCAAAAAGGGGGAGCCTTGCGGCTCCCCCTTCATATTCGCAAACCGGTCCGTGAGGACTAGTTGTTTTCCTGAGCGGCCTTCAGCAGGTCGCCGAGGCTCTGACCGGCTTCCTGGGGACCAGCGTGGAATTCTTTGGGCTTGCGGCGGTCTTCGTCGTCCTTGATCTGCTTGATGGACAGACCCAGGCGGCGTTCTTCGGCGCTCACGTGGATGACCTTGGCCTGGATTTCCTGACCTTCCTTGTAGAGCTCGGCAGGGCTCTTGATCTTCTTGCTGGAAAGTTCGGAAACGTGCACCAGACCTTCGATGCCTTCTTCCACTTCCACGAACAGACCGAAGTCGGTGATGTTGGTCACCACGCCCTTCACGGTGCAGCCCACGGGGTAGGTGCTGGGCACGTGGCCCCACGGATCATCGACCAGCTGCTTGATGCCCAGGGTGAACTTTTCGTTTTCCTGGTCAACGGTCAGCACCTTGGCCTGCACGGTGTCGCCCACCTTGTAGATCTCGTTGGGATGACGCACCTTCTTGGTCCAGCTGATGTCGGACACGTGGATGAGGCCGTCGATGCCGTCTTCGATACCGATGAACATACCGAATTCGGTGATGTTCTTGATGACGCCTTCGAGGATGGTGCCTTCAGGATACTTTTCGGCCACCAGTTCCCAGGGATTGGGACGAACCTGCTTCATGCCCAGGCTGATGCGCTTCTTCTCGCCGTCCACACCCAGGATGACGACTTCGACTTCGTCACCGGTGTGCACCATCTGGGAAGGATGACGCAGCTTGCGGGTCCAGGACATTTCGGAGATGTGCACCAGGCCTTCCACGCCGGGTTCCAGTTCCACGAACGCACCGTAGTCCACCAGGTTGGTGACCTTGCCGGTGCACTTGGCACCTTCGGGGAAGCGGGCGGAGATGTCCTGCCACGGATCGGGCACCAGCTGCTTGAGGCCCAGGGAGACCTTGTTGTTCTCGCGGTCGAAGGAGAGCACCTTCAGGGTCAGGTCCTGACCCATGGTGATCATTTCCTTGGGATGGCGGATGCGCTTCCAGCTCATGTCGGTGATGTGCAGCAGGCCGTCCAGACCGCCCAGGTCCACGAACACGCCGTATTCGGTGATGTTCTTGGCCTTGCCGTGCACGATCTGGCCTTCTTCCAGGGTGCGCAGCAGATCCTGACGCTTGGAATCACGCTCTTCTTCCAGCAGCACGCGGCGGGAAACGATCACGTTGCTGCGGCGGCGGTTGATCTTCAGCACGCGGAATTCGAATTCCTGGTTGACCAGAGCGTCCATGTCGGGCACGGGACGCAGGTCCACATGCGAGCCAGGCAGAAAAGCTTCAACCCCGCCGATGTCCACGGTGTAGCCGCCCTTGATGCGACGCACGATGTGGCCCTTGATGACCCGGTTGTTTTCCTGCACGTCTTCGAGCTGGTCAAAGACCTGCATGCGCTTGGCCTTCTCAAAGGACAGCGTGATGGTGCCTTCCATTTCGTTCTTGCGAACGACGTAGACATCCACACGGTCGCCCACGCTGACGGTCATGTTGCCGGCGGCGTCACGGAACTCGCTGGCCGGGATCTGGCCTTCGGACTTGAAGTTCACGTCCACCAGAACATTGTCGTCATCCACGCGAACGATCTCGCCCTTGGTGATAGAGCCTTCTTCGAGGTCGCCGAAGTCGGGATTGAGATAGTTTTCAAGGGCGCTTTCGAAACTCATTTCGTTTTCGTGCCCGGTTTCCTTGTCTGCCATGCTTGACATGCCTCCAAACATAATTTGTCCCCTGTACGGGGGTGAAAGAAAGTAGCAAAAGGAAAGGCAAAGCACAAGGCGAAAATGGCCCGGACACGTGTCAGGGCACGCGGAACGGCCCTTTCCACGCCATGGACGGCGAACGGAACGTCGTGAAAGGACAGGGAAAAGAGCTCCCCATTCCTGACAATGGTTCCTGAAAAGAAAAAGGAAGGCGCGGCACCGCAAGGCTGCCGTCCTGCAGAGCCTGGACGGCAAGGGCTCCGCCTCCCGCCTGCCATGGCTGCATAGGCCCATCGCCGCCCGCCCTTGCGATGACCGGAAAAACGCAAAGCGGGCACACCGTCCGGCGACGGCATGCCCGCATCATGGCGATGGAAAGGATGGTCTAGTCGGCCAGCTTCACGAAGGTCAGCTCGTGCTTGTTACAGGAAAGATGCAGCAGACGGCCGCCCGGGATGGCCGCGAAGGCCCGCGCCGTCTCGTGGTCGGTCTGGGCCTGGAACTTGAGCGTGCAGACCACGTTGCGGCAGGCATCGGCCGCCAGCCATTCCTGCACGGTCTCCAGCAGGCGGTCGGGGTAGCAGATCATGTCCGAGAACAGCCAGTCCACCTGGCCCACATGGCGCGGCTCAAGGCCGAAGCCGCTGCCCAGGCAGTGGTTGACGCCGGGCATGGCCGCCACCTGGGGCGCCAGCTCGGCCTTGTCCACGCTGAACACGCGGCAGCCCAGCCGCCCCAGCACCCAGGTCCAGCCGCCCGGTGCGGCGCCCAGGTCGATGCACAGTTCCCCCGGCGCGGGCGTGCGCCCGGTCAGGGTGAAGACTTCCCACAGCTTGAGGTAGGCGCGGCCCGGCGGGTCCTCGCGGTTCTCCACGAACTGCACTTCCCCGTCGGCAAAGGGCGAGGTGGTGCACGGCGAGGCCAGCATCAGGTCTTTTTCCCACAGGGTGAAGGCCCCCAGCGGTGCGGACGGGGCGGGCGTGCCGAAGTGCAGGGGCCGTGCCGCTACGTAGGGCAGCTGCTCCTGCATAAGGCGCAGACGCCGCACATGTCCGCCAAGGGTGGGGATGTGCGCCCGCCAGTTGCGCTGCAGGGCCGAGAGCTGCCGTGCCCCGCTGCCGATGGAGGTGATGGGGATCCAGCGCGGTTCCGTCCAGACGTTCTGGGCCCAGGCCGCGGGCTCCGTGCCTCTGGCCAGCACCAGACGGCCACGCACGGTGATGACGCGGTCCCCCAGCTCTTCCAGCAGGGGCTGCATGTAGTCACGCGCCGCCACCTGCACGCTGAAATCTTCTTTGGGCAGGGCCGAACGGGGCAGGTCGGGCCAGCGACGGGCCAGGAGCACCTGCTCCTGCTGCCGGGCCTCGCGCCGCTGTTCCCGGCGCTCCTGCCGCCAGCGGGGCAGGGCATGGGCCTCCCCGGCGGCATGTTCCGGCTGTTCCGCCTTCTTGCCCCAGCCCGTTTTGGCCCGGGCGGGAGCCTGCGCTGCCGGCTCCCCGGAAACACGACGCCCGGAACGGCGGGACGGGCCTTGCCTGTCCGCGCCCTGCTCCGGGCTGGCCTTGCCCCCGCTGCGACGGCGGGGCGCTGAACGTTTTTTCTCTTCCCTGTCGGCTTCCTGCGGGGCCTGCTCCTCATGGAGGGCGCCACGACGGGGCGCGGGAAATGATCGACTGTGCGTACTCATGTGATCAGCATAGCCCAAAGCCCGGACAAGGCCAAGCGTCCGCCAGCCTCCTTCGGCGACGGGGATGGCCCGAGCGGCGAAAAAAAGCAGGGCCGTCCTCCCCTCGCGGACCAGCGCCGCCCGTGACGCAACGGCCGGACAAAAGGAGCCTTCCCCCCGCATCTCCCGGACAGCGCAGGCTTTTACTTTTCCGCCCGGCTTGACTTTTGTGCCCCAAACCGTTTCTGATGGCGCATCCATGCGGGGAATTCCGTGCAAATCGGAAACAGTCGCGCTGCGGTAAGAGGGTACGGAGCTTCTTTGGCGACACGCCACGACAGCCAGCCGTCACGGTGAAGGCGAAGCAAAGGCCCGGAGGCATGCCTCCCCATTCCCTCAAGTCCGAATACCCGCTCCATCCCTAACCTTTCAACGCGTCATTGAGGAGGTTCCATGCGTCGCATCCCCACAACATCCCTGCGCTCCACGCTGCTGGCCCTGCTGCTCACCCTCTGCCTGGCCCTGCCTGCCCTGGCGGCCCAGAAGGAAGGCCTGCTGCTGGTGGCCTTCGGCACCAGCGTGCCCGAGGCCCAGCCCGCCCTGACCGCCATCGACAAGGAATTCAAGGCCGCCTTCCCCCACAGCCCCGTGATCTGGGCCTATACCTCCAGCATCATCCGGGCCAAGCTGGAAAAGAAGGGCGTGCACATCGGTGACGTGGCCGCCGGTCTGGAAGAGCTGGCCCGGCAAAAGGTGGACGTGGTGCGCGTCCAGTCCCTGCATGTGGTGGCCGGGGAGGAATTCAGCGAGATGGAGCGCCTGCTCGTCAGCTGGCTGGTCCGCCATCCCGACAGTTTCAAGGCCGTCTATCTGGGCCGCCCGCTGCTGGAATCCCGGCAGGATGCCGAAGATGTCTGCCGCGCCGTCCTCGGCGCCACCGAAGGCAAGCGCAAGTCCGGCGAGCTGCTGGCCCTCATGGGCCACGGCCAGAGCCACGGCCGGGGCGACATGATCATCGAAGGCATGCGCGCCACCCTGGCCGATGCCGACAACCTGGCCGTGCTGGCCACGGTGGAAGGCTCGCACGGTTTCGACCAGGTGCTTGCCGCCATCAAGACCAGCCGCGCGTCCGTCATCTGGCTCCAGCCCTTCATGGTGGTAGCCGGGGACCATGCCCGCAACGACCTGGCCGGTGACGAGTCCGATTCCTGGGCCTCGCAGATCCGCGCCCTGGGCCTCACCCCCCGCCCCGTACTCACCGGTCTGGGCGAGCTGCCCGGCGTGCGCGCCGTCTTCGTGCGCCATGCCCGCGACAGCCAGGACGATCTGCTGAAGCAGTAAGACAAGATGCTGCCAAGGGGAGACGGGGCCCCTTTTGGAAAAGGGTCTCCCTTCTCCCCTTGGAACCCCTCTTCCCCCCTAAAACTTTTTCTCCGGTCCGGCCGGATGGTCCCCGTCGCTGTCTGAGAGGGCAAGGCATTCGGCACAGGACAGGCAGCCCGCAGCCCCGCCAGCCAGACGGTCGCAGACGCGAGGATCATAGATTCAGCCAATAGAAAAGGACGCCACGCATGGCGTCCTTTTCTATTGGCTTTTTTAGGTGCCCCACACTGGGCGACCGTTTATCGAAGTTCCTGGCCGTTCCCTTCCCATGAAAAAACAATCATATCTCCCCGGCCCGCTTACTGTCCCCTTCTTCCGCGCGCCCTGGGGACGGACGCACGAAGAAAGCCCGCCGTGGTCAGGCGGACCGTCACTGATCAGAACAAAAGTTTTTGGGAGGGATGGGGGGAGCTTGAGGGGGGAAGGGGCGACCTTTTTTCAAAAAGGGCCCCTTCCCCCCTCAAAAAACAACCACCGCCCTAGCGCAGGTCGGTGACGCGCTTGGACTTGCTGAAGGTACGGGGCAGGCTGGCGTGGTCGGCGAGCTTCACGGCCACGCGGGCCAGCAGGGACTTGTGCAGACGCTGTTCCAGCGCGGCCACCAGCTGGGCATCGCCGCCGGAGGTGGCGCCCTGGGCGCGTTCCACGGTCAGGGTCATGTGGTCCAGCGAGCGGTCGTCGCGGGTCAGTTCCACATGATATTCGCCGCCCAGTTCGGGGAAGGCGCCGATGACGTCCATGATCTGGCCGGGGTAGATGTTGACGCCGCGGTAGATGATCATGTCGTCGGAGCGGCCGAGGATGCGGTCATGGCGGGGCATGCTGAGGCCGCAGGGGCAGTCGCCGGGCAGCAGGCGGGACAGGTCGTGGGTGCGGTAGCGCAGCAGGGGCACGGCCTCCTTGCGCAGGCTGGTGACCACCATCTCGCCCACTTCGCCTTCGGGCACGGGCTGCAGGGTCTCGGGATCGAGGATCTCGATGATGAACATGTCGGCCCAGTAGTGCAGGCCGTTGTGCTCGTCGCAGTCGATGGCCGTACCGGGGCCATACATCTCGGTCATGCCCGCGATGTCATAGCTGCTTTCCAGCCCCAGCTTGCTCTCGATGGCCAGACGCATCTTTTCGCTGCGGATCTCCGAGCCGCAGATGACCTTGCGCAGCTTGAGCTTGTCGCGGATACCGGCGCGCTCCACTTCTTCGGCCAGCAGCAGGGCCATGGAGGCCGTGGCGCCGAAACAGGTGGAGCCCATGTCGCGCAGGAGCTGCAGATGCATCTCCAGGTTGCCGGGGCCTACGGGGATGGTGAGCATGCCGAAGCGCTCGCTGCCCAGCTGGAAGCCAGCACCGGCCGTCCACAGGCCATAACCCACGGCCACCTGCATGCGGTCCATGGGGGTCAGGCCCGCCATCTCGTAGCAACGGGCCATCTGCAAGGTAAAATTATTCACGTCATTGGCCGTGTAGGCCAGGATCTTGCGCTTGCCCGTGGTGCCGCTGGAAGCATGGATGCGCACCACTTCCTCTTCGGGCACGCAGAGCAGGGGCAGGGGATAGCCTTCGCGCAGGTCTTCCACGTCCACGGTGGGCAGACGGCGCAGATCGTCCAGCGAGGTGATGTCGTCAGGCGTGACGCCACAGGCTTCCAGACGTTTGCGGTACTGGGGGGACTTGAAAGCCTGGCGCACGGTGAAGCGCAGGCCTTCCAGCTGCTGGCGGGCGATCTCTTCGGGAGAAAGCCGGGGGATGAAACGGTGAGTCATGGAACTGTCTCCTTGAGAGCATGGACCGTGGCAACAGGGGCCACAGGGGGCCGCCGGGACACATCGCCGCAAGGCGGTATCCGCCTGTGCCGGAGCGGCAAACGGCGAATCCCTTTCCGGCCGGGAACGGCCGATGCGCCCGCCACAGTTTGCCGCCCGTCATTGTGCGCGTTTTTGTCCCAATGGGCAACAGGGAGAGAACAGGCGTGGGGAAGAGGCGCTCACGCGCTGTGGGGTGCCCTATGAAAATGGCCCCGCGCCCCTCCGCATCACATTCCCCCCAACAGGAGGACATCACAGTCCGGCGGGACGGGGCGCCACGGGCAGCAGGCCTTCCAGCTCGATACCGGCAGGGCTCACCGAGGCGCGGTAGGGATAGATCTCCACCCCGGCATCCATCGCCTCATAGAACAGGGCCGCATAGGCGGGGTCCACTACGTCCGCCGGGCCGAAGCAATGGCCGTCCGGGCGCTGCACCAGATAGAACATGGCCGCGCGTTCGCCGCAGCGCACGATGTCCATGAGCTCGCGCAGATGCTTCTGACCGCGCTCCGTGGCCGCATCGGGAAAGCAGGCCACGCCGTCTTCCACCATGGTCACGTTCTTGCATTCCACCCACAGCGGCGGCAGATCCGGCCCGGTGAGGCAGGCATCCAGGCGGCTCTCGCCGCGTTTGGCCTCCCGGCGGCATTGCGTGTATCCGGCGGCAAAGGCCAGCCGCCCGGCATGGAAGGCAACTTCTATCATGCGGTTGGGCACGCTGGTGTTGACGCCCACCCAAAAGCCACGGCCCAGGGCGGAGCCATCCGCGCCTTCCTCCCCGCCGGGCAGGGGCGGTACGGCCCGCTCGGCCAGCCAGACGGCCTCCTGCGTGTAGGGCAGCTTGCGCGCCGGATTGGCCGCGGGCGAGGCCAGCAGCGGGGCTCCGGCCAGGGTCAGGCCCAGCATGCTGCCGGAATTGTTGCTGTGGACCCAGACGTTCTGCCCGTCCAGCAGCATCTCCACACTGAAGCGCTTGTAACGCCTGATGAAACGCCCCACCACACAGCCTTGGGGAAGGGGCAGCAACGGTGTTTTTTCCATGGATCATCCTTAAAAGGGACACAGGGCCGCGGGGAGGGGCCCTCGTTTACAGTCAGATATGAACCTGATACGCTATTGCGCCGTGACCGGAGCGGGCGCGCCGCAGTCCGGCCACTCCTATTCCAGGCAAGGAGCACCCTATGCAGATTTCCGAACGTGTGCGCACCATGAAGCCCTCGCTGACCCTCAGCGTCAACACCCGCGCCATGGAGTTGCGGGCCCAGGGCATACAAGTCACCAGCCTGGCCGTGGGCGAGCCGGACTTCCCCACCCCCAAGCATATCTGTGAGGCCGCCAAGGCCGCCATCGACGCCAATTTCTGCCGCTACACGGCCGTGCCCGGCATCCCGGAGCTGCGGGCCGCGGTGGGCGGTTACTTCAAAAAATTCTACGGCGAGGACATCGCCCCCGAATGCACCATCGTTTCCGCCGGCGGCAAGCATGCCCTGTACAACTTCATGCAGGCCTCCATCAACCCCGGTGACGAAGTGCTGCTGCCCGCCCCCTACTGGGTCAGCTATCCCTACACCATCCAGCTGGCCGGCGGCGTGCCCGTCATCGTGCAGGCCTCGCTGGAACAGGGCTTCAAGGTCACGCCCGAGATGCTGGACGCCAAGTGCACCGACAAGACCAAACTGCTGGTGCTCAACACGCCCAGCAACCCCACTGGTGCCGTCTACAATGCCGAAGAACTGGCCGCCATCCTGGACTGGGCCGACAGCCGCGACGTCTACGTGCTGACCGACGAGATCTATGACCAGCTGGTCTTCGCTCCGGCCAAGATGGCCAGCGCCGTGCACCACTTTGCCAAGAATCCCGAAAAGGTGGCCATCCTCAACGGCGTTTCCAAGAGCTTTGCCATGACCGGCTGGCGCGTGGGCTATGTGGTGGCCCACCCCGAGATCATCAAAAAGATGTCCAGCATGCAGGGCCACTGCACGTCCAACATCTGCTCCATCTCGCAAAAGGCCGCCCTGGCCGGCCTTACCGGTCCCCTGGATTTCCTGGGCGAGATGCGCAACGCCTTCCAGCGTCGCCGCGACCTGGCCATGGACATCATCAACGGCTGGGATTTCGCCTCCTGCCCCTGCCCGGACGGCGCCTTCTACCTGTTCGTGGATGTGCGCAAGTGCTTCGGCGGCACGGTCAAGAACTCCACCGAGCTCTGCACCTGGCTGCTGGACAAGGCCCGCGTGGCCGTGGTGCCCGGCGCCGCCTTCGGTGACGACAACTGCATCCGCTTCTCCTACGCCGTCAGCGACGACACCCTGCGCGACGCCCTGCAGCGCATCGGCGACGCCCTGTCCCAGCTGCGGTAGAGGATGTTTCTTGAGGGAAGGGGGAACCCCTTCCCTCAAACTCCCCTTCCCCAGCGCGCTTTATTGGAAAGGAAATTTCCTTCCCATAAAAAGCGCTCCGATGAATGCCCGGCTGACCCGCCAAGCGGGAGCAGCCATCCCTCAACGGAGGGGCTCCAGCAAGAGCCCCTCCGTTTTCATTTTTCATACCACTCAGACTCTTTTGCCCTTCCTGCCGGGGGACCGGCAGCGGGGCACGGCCATCATGCCACGCCGGCCGCCATCCACCCGGATAAAATGCGTTTGGGGTGGGGTGGGGGCCCGGGGGAGGGGAGGCCCTTTTCGCATGGGCAAAAGGGCCTCCCCTCCCCCGGAAAAACGCCGCCCGCTCCTCCCTCGTCCCTGCCTGCCCTCTCGACAAGTCACGGGAGAGGATGGTAAAAAACTCCTTTCCTCATCCTGTCCCTGCAAGGAGATTATCCCGTGTGCCAGAGTGATTTTCCCGCCTATCGCGGTCAGATGGAATATGTGTGCCTGCACTGCGGCCAGCGTTACCCCGGTGACAGCCTGCTCTACACCTGCCCGTCCTGCGGCGGCGTGTTCCTGCTGGAAAACACCAAGTTCGACGAACTGAAACAGCGCAGCGGCGCGGAATGGCGCGAGATCTTCGACCGCCGTGCCTCCACCCGCAGCACGGCCCTGCGCGGCATCTTCCGTTATTATGAACTGCTGGCGCCCCTGCTGGACGAGGAAGACATCGTCTACCTGGGCGAAGGCCTGACCCCCATCGTGGAAGCCGCTCCGGCCCTGCGCGACCGTGTGGGCGTGCCCTTTGCCTACAAGAACGATGGCCAGAACCCCAGCGCCTCCTTCAAGGACCGCGGCATGGCCTGTGCGTTCAGCTATCTGAAATGGCTCTGCCGCCGCCACCAGTGGGACGAGGTGCTGACCGTCTGCGCCTCCACCGGTGATACCTCCGCCGCCGCGGCTCTGTACGCCTCCTATGTGGGCGCGCCCCTCAAGAGCGTGGTGCTGCTGCCCCACGGCAAGGTGACCCCGCAGCAGCTCTCCCAGCCCCTGGGCAGCGGTGCCACGGTGCTGGAACTGCCCGGCGTGTTCGACGACTGCATGAAGGTGGTGGAGCATCTGGCCGAGAATTACCGCGTGGCCCTGCTCAACTCCAAGAACAGCTGGCGCATCCTGGGCCAGGAATCCTACGCCTATGAAGTGGCCCAGTGGTACGGCTGGGACGTGTCCGGCCTGTGCATCTTCGTGCCCATCGGCAACGCGGGCAACATCACGGCCGTCATGTCCGGCTTCCTCAAGATGCTGGAACTGGGCATCATCACCAGCCTGCCGCGCGTCTTCGGCGTGCAGAGCGAACACGCCGACCCCGTGTACCGCTACTATGCCGCGCCCAAGGACGCCCGCGTGTGGCAGCCCGTGACCGTCACCCCCAGCGTGGCCCAGGCCGCCATGATCGGCAACCCGGTCTCCTTCCCGCGCGTGCAGCGCCTGGCCGAAAAGTTCATCGAAAAGGGCGGCGAAAAAGCCTTCCAGGTGGTGCAGGTGACCGAACAGCAGATCATGGACGCCATGATCGTGGCCAACCGTCACGGCCACATCGCCTGCACCCAGGGCGGCGAATGCCTGGCCGGTCTGGTCAACGCCCGTGCGCTGGGCCTGGTGGGCGATGACGAGCACGCCGTGCTGGACGCCACGGCCCACGCCCTCAAGTTCTCCGGCTTCCAGGACATGTACTTCAACGACAGCTTCCCCGAAGCCTACGGCGTCAAGCCCCAGGCCGAGCTTTCCAACAAGCCCGAACTGCTGCTGCCCGAAAGCGCCCGCGAAGGCAAGGACGTGGCCACCTTCGCCCGCATGGGCGCCGATGCCGTGGTGGCCCGCCTGGGCCTGAGCCGCAAGTAGCCTCCGGCTCCTCCGCAAAACGTCAAAAGCCCCTTTCCCGACGGGAAAGGGGCTTTTTTCATGGCAGACAGATGTGCGCTATTTGGCGGCCTTGGAGTCCGGCTCGGCCATGGCTTCGGGCCAGCGCTCGGCGGCCATCTCGCGCAGCTTGAATTTCTGGATCTTGCCGCTGGCGGTCAGGGGGAAGCCGTCCACCACGGCGATGTAGCGCGGGATCTTGTACCAGGCGATCTTGCCGCGGCAGAAGGCGCGCACGTCTTCGGGCGCCACGGGCACGTCGGGCCGGGCGATGATGAAGGCGCCCACTTCCTCGCCGTACTTGCGGCTGGGCACGGCCACCACCTGGATGTCCAGCACGCCGGGCATGCCCATGAGGAATTCCTCGATCTCGCGCGGGTAGACGTTCTCGCCGCCGCGGATGATCATGTCCTTGATGCGGCCGGTGACGCGCACGTAGCCGTCCTCGTCCATGGTGCCCAGGTCGCCGGAATGCAGCCAGCCGTCAGGGCTGATGGTGCGGGCCGTCTCTTCGGGCATGTTGTAGTAGCCCTTCATGACGTTGTAGCCGCGGCACAGGATCTCGCCCACTTCGCCGCGCGGCAGTTCCTCGCAGGTCTCGGGGTCGCCGATGCGCACCTCGATGCCGGGCATGGCGCAGCCCACGGTCTCGCAGCGCAGGTGCAGGGGGTCGTCGGGGTCGGACTGGGTCATCACCGGCGAGCCCTCGGTCAGGCCGTAACAGATGGTGATGTCCTTCATGTACATGTCTTCCACCACGCGCCGCATGAGCGGCTCGGGGCAGACGGAACCGGCCATGATGCCCGTGCGCAGGCTGGAGACGTCGAAGCGCTTGAACATCTTGTGTTCCAGTTCGGCCAGGAACATGGTGGGCACGCCGTACAGGGCCGTGCAGCGCTCGCTGTCCACGGCGGCCAGCACATGCAGGGGGTTGTAGGCTTCGAGGATGACCATGCAGGCCCCGTGGTTGACGCAGGCCGAGACCCCCAGCACGCAGCCGAAGCAGTGGAAGAGCGGCACGGGCAGGCAGACGCGGTCCTCGTCGGTGAAGCGCTGGTTGCGGCCGATCCAGTAGCCGTTGAGGCCCACGCCCACATGGGTCAGCATGACGCCCTTGGGGAAGCCCGTGGTGCCGGAGGTATACTGCATGTTGATGGCGTCCCAGGGGTCCAGGCTGTCCTGCCGGGCCTGGTACTCGGCATCATCGGTCATGACGGACATGGACAGGATCTCGGGCACGGAATACATGCCGCGATGCTTCTCCGCGCCCAGGAAACAGACGCGCCGCAGATGCGGCAGGCGCGCGAAGCTGAGCCGGTCGCGGCTCTGGTAGCGCAGCTCGGGGGCCAGAGTGTAGAGCGTGTCGATGTAATCATGGTCGCGCAGGCTGTCCATGATGAAGATGTTCTCGCACTCCGACTGGTTGAGCAGGTATTCGAGCTCGTGTTCGCGATAGTTGGTGTTGACCGTGATCAGGATGGCCCCGATCTTGGCCGTGGCGAACTGCAAGGTCACCCAGTAGGGCACGTTGCTGGCCCAGACGGCCACCTTTTCCCCTTTCTGCACGCCTAGCGCCATGAGTCCTTTGGCGAACAGATCGACGGTATCGGCAAACTCGCGCCAGGTCTGGCGGTAGTTGCGGTCGGCATAGACGATGGCTTCCTTGTCGGGGATGCGGGCCACCGTCTCGTCCAGGATCTGGCCAAGGGTCTTTTCACGCAGTTCGAACAGCGCCTGGCGCTGGCGTACTTTCTCGTCCATGGATCATCCTCATATACCGCGCGGGAGCGCGGGCTGTGTACGCAAAAGGGCCGGGGAACGACGGAAGGCTACGGCGTGTAGGTCACAGCCAGCAGCTGGGCCGGGTCGTCGCCGTGCGCGCCCACGTAATGGGGCACGATGGAGTTGTAATAGATGGTCTCGCCGGCCTTCAGGTAATAGGTCTCGCGGCCGTAGACCACCATCAGCTCGCCCTTGAGTACCAGGATGAATTCCTCGCCCTGGTGCGAGATGGTCTTCCGCTCTTCGTCCTTGTCGGGATAGATCTCGATGAAAAAAGGCTCCATGTTGCGGTCGCTCTTGCCCTTGCCCAGCGCCTGATAGATGTAGCTGGAACGGGGGGTGCGGCCGGTGTGCATGGCGGGGTCCACGCTGCCCAGCTGGTCTATGCGGGAAATGATGGGATCGCGGGTGAACTGGTCATCCAGGAAGGTGCCCAGACGGACGCCCAGCGAGCGGGCCACCTTCTGCAGGGGGCCGATGGTGGGATATATCTCGTCATTTTCCATGCGTTCCAGAAAATTGACGGTCAGTCCCGTATTCTGTGAGAGGGTCTCAAGATCCACGTTCCTTTCCTCGCGGAACGTGCGGATGCGCTTTCCGACACTGCTTTTTCCGGCCATGTCTGTCTCCTGTTGCAGCCTGTGCAGAAAAACCAAGGGTAAAAAGTGTTCTGAAAAATATCATAAAGTCTTATGGCCCCGCAAGGCGGCAGTCCGTGCGTAGCGCAAACGTCGAAAAAACGCTAGGCTCGTCCCATGATACAGCACAAACGTACGGCCTTGCTGGCCGCAGGACAGGTCCAGGGCGTGGGCTTCCGCCCCTTCATCTACAGGCTGGCCGTGGAAGGCGGCCTTTCCGGCAGCGTGGGCAATACCTCGGACGGGGTGCGCATCGAGGTGCAGGGGCCCCCGGAACAGGTGGATGCCTTTGCCGTGCGTCTGCGCCGGGAGCTGCCGCCCCTGGCCCGGCTCACCCGGCTGGAGATCACGGAGCTGCCCCCCGTGGACGGCGAGACGGAATTCGTCATCGTGGCCAGCCACGGCCATGCCGGCCACAGCGTGCTTGTCAGCCCCGATGTGGGCATCTGCGAGGACTGCCTGCGCGACATGCACACGCCCGGCAATCCGCGCTTCGGCTATGCCTTCACCAATTGCACCAACTGCGGGCCGCGCTACACCATCACCCGGTCCATCCCCTACGACCGCGCCACCACCAGCATGGCCTGCTTCCCCTTCTGCCCCCGCTGCGAGGCCGAATACCGCGACCCTCTGGACCGCCGTTTCCATGCCCAGCCCGTGGCCTGCCCGCAATGCGGGCCGCGCCTGTGGCTGGTGGACAACCCGCTGCTCCCGCCCGGCGGCACCCTGCCCCCGGACAGCGCCCCGGCAAACTGGCCCGGCCCGGAGACCCTGCCGTCGGAAGCGTCCATGCGGGATGCCGTGGCACGGGCGGCCGCCCTGCTGCGGGACGGCCATCTGTTGGCCCTCAAGGGCCTGGGGGGCTTCCAGCTGGCCTGTGACGCCCGCTCCGCCCGCAGCGTGGCCCTGCTGCGCCTGCGCAAGCGGCGCCCGCACAAGCCGCTGGCCCTGATGGTGCCGGATCTGGCCACGGCACGGGAGCTGTGCGACCTTGCCCCGGAACACGAGGCCCTGCTGCTTTGCCCGGAAAAGCCCATCGTGCTCTGTCCGGCCCGCAAGGGCTGCCTGCCCCCCGCTATCGCGCCGGATACCGCCGGCATCGGCCTCATGCTGCCTTACACGCCCCTGCATGCCGTCCTTTTCGACGAGCTTGTCCGCCTGACCGCTACGGCCGGAGAGCCCGCGCCCGTGCTGGTCATGACCTCGGCCAATGCCAGCGGCGAGCCCATCTGCCTGGGCAACCGCGAGGCCCTGCGCCGTCTGGCGCATCTGGCCGATGCCTGGCTGCTGCACGACCGTGACATCCTGGTGCGCGTGGACGACAGCGTGGCCGGTGTGCGTCCCCTGCCCGCCGACGGGGAAAAACCCGCCGCAGCGCCCTTTTTCTACCGCCGGGCACGCGGCTATGTGCCCCGTCCGGTGATGCTGCCCGAAGCCTGGGGCACGGATCTGCCCTGCGTGCTGGGCGCGGGCGGCGAGCTCAAGGCCACGCTCTGCCTGACGCGCGGCAACGAGGCCTTCGTCAGCCAGCATGTGGGCGACCTGGAGAACGCCCCCACCTTCGGTTTTTATGAGGAAGTGGCCCGCCACCTGCAGGATCTGCTGGAGGTGCGGCCCGCCGCCGTGGTCTGCGACCTGCACCCGGATTTCCTCTCCACCCGCCATGCCACGGAACTGGCCCGGCGCGAGGGCCTGCCCCTCTGGCATCTGCAGCACCATGCCGCGCACGCGGCCTCCGTGCTCACCGAACACGGCCACACCGGCCCGGCCCTGGCCCTGACGCTGGACGGCACCGGCCTGGGCACGGACAAGAGCATCTGGGGCGGAGAGCTGCTGTTCATGGAACTGGATGCGCCCCGCTGGCAGCGTCTGGGCCGTCTGGCGCCCTTCCGTCTGCCCGGCGGGGAGGCCGCCATCCGCGAGCCCTGGCGCATCGCCCTGGGCCTGGCCCTGCAGAGCGGTCTGGCCCCCGAAGCCCTGACCGGGATCTGGGCGGACTGCGCTGACGACGGGGACGATGTCTGCCGTGCGCCGCAGGCCATGGCCGTCACGGCGGTCAGCGAGATGTGGCGCCGGGGCCTCAACTGCCCGCCCACGTCCAGCGCCGGGCGCCTGTTCGATGCCGTATCCGCCGCGCTGGGCCTGTGTACGCACATCACCTATGAAGGACAGGCCGCCATCCGTCTGGAAGACGCCGCCGCCCGCAGCGCCCTGCCGGGACAATGGTGGCGCATGGGGGCGGAAGAGCTGCGGGCCCCGCAGCCGGAGCACGAGCTGCTGCCCGCCCTGCCCCTGACGGAAGAGGACGGCCTTTGGCAACTGGACGGCACGGCCCTGTTCGCCGCCGTGCTGGCCCGGCGCGACCGCCTGCCCGTGGAAGATCTGGCCGCCCGTTTCCACTGGCAGCTGGCGCAGGGCTTCACGGCCCTGGCCGTCAGGGCCGCCGGGGCCACGGGCGTGCGCGTGGTGGGCCTTTCCGGCGGCGTCATGCAGAACGCCCTGCTGGCCCGCCTGCTGCCGCTGCTGCTCGCGGCGCACGGCCTCACCCCCTTGTGCCAGCAGGAAGTGCCGCCCGGTGACGGCGGCATCTCTCTGGGCCAGGCAGCCTGGGCACAGGCCTGTTTGCGGGCCGGTCTGCCCACGGAACTAGTATAGTCCGCTGACGGCCCATGGCGGCCCGTTTACCCCTGTTGCCGGAGCAAACGCTGTGCGCTTCTTATGTAATTTATTGAGATAAAAGGATAAAAAAGAAAAATCACTTTTTTTGATTTTTTCGTTGACAGCCAGGGTCTTTTTGGGCAGTATACATTTCTGCCGAGGGGCTGTAGCTCAGTTGGGAGAGCGCTTGAATGGCATTCAAGAGGTCAGGAGTTCAATTCTCCTCAGCTCCACCAAAAAGGAAATCAGGGTTTGCGGAAACGCAGACCCTTTTTTCGTTTCTGGCTCCCGCCGTTTTTCTCCCCCCCGCCACATGACGCCATTGTGTCATTCTGTGACATTTTCACGGAGCCCGTCTTCCCCCGTTGCCCTTTTTCTCTTAGCGCGCTACTAGGGGAAAAAGGACCGTCAATGACCCGGTCCAAAGAAGGAGGAAGATGAGATGAAAGGATTGTTCGCTTCCCTGGCAATGCTTTGCGCCCTGTGCGTGGCCCTGCCCGCCGCCCAGGCCAAGCCCCTTCCCGGTGCCAAGTACACCTACACCCTGAAAAGCGTCATGCCCGTGGCCGGTCGCCAGGGCGTGGCCTGCGACGGCAAGTTCATCTATGTGAGCTGCAGCAAGGCCCTGTACAAGTACGACATGAACGGCAAACTGGTGGCCGAGAACAAAAATCCCTTCGAAGGCTACTCCATCCCCTCCAACCACATCGGTGACATCGACGTCTACAACGGCGAGATCTATGTGGGCGCCGAAAACTTCATGGACGGCGTGGGCAAGGACATCCAGATCGCCATCCATGACGCCAACACCCTGAAATTCAAGCGCACGTTCAAGTTCGAGCCCAAGTCCGGCCAGGAAGAAGTGTCCGGCATCACCGTGGACCCGGTCAAGAAGACCGTGTGGATGTGCTCCTGGGTGGGCGAAGAAAGCGGCCGTCATCTGTATGAATACGACCTCAAGGGCAACTACCTGCGCAAGGTGCATCTGCAGCCCGTGCCGCAGTGGGTGCAGGGCGTGTTCTACTACAACGGCTCCCTGTTCATGACCGCTGACGACGGCACCGCCGACGACAACGAGCCCGACCATCTGTACCGCATCGATATCACCTCGGACAGCAACGCCCATGTGTACATGGAAAAGGTCTTCGACGAAGCCATCAAGCAGGGCGAGATCGAAGGTCTGTGCGTGGACCCCTCCACCGGCGACCTGCTGGTGCACATGAACCGTGGCGCCCGCATCGTGCTGGGCATGGGCAAGGGCTTCTACCCCGGCTACACCGAGGAAGTCCACGAGATCTACCGCTACAGCATGGAAGCCAAGCAGCCCCCGCGCCGCTAGGCATCGTGTCCTACCTGCCTTTCCGGGCCGCCTTCGGGCGGCCCTTTTTCGTGCCCGCCTCCCTTGACGCCGCCTGCCCTGCCCGCTATGCCCATGCCTCAAGCTTTCCGCAGGAGACAGGCATGGACCTTCGCAAAATACTGCTCATTTCCCTGGGGCACCTCAGCTGCGACCTCAACGGCGGCGCGCTGCCCTCGCTGATGCCCTATCTGGCCGCGGCCCACGGCTTCAACTATCAGGCCGCGGGCGCCCTGATGTTCGCCTATTCGGCCACCTCTTCCCTGGTGCAACCCGTATTCGGCTATCTGGCCGACAAACACGCCCGTTCCTGGTTCGTTCCGCTGGCCGTGCTGCTGGCGGGCGGCAGCCTGGGCCTGGTGGGTTTTCTGGACAGTTACTGGGCCATCTTCCTCACCCTCATGCTCTGCGGTGTGGGCGGCGCCCTGTTCCATCCCGAAGGGGCCCGCTATGCCAACCTCGTCTCCGGCAACCGCAAGGGCGCGGGCATGAGCATCTTTTCCGTGGGCGGCAACAGCGGCTTCGTGGTGGGGCCGCTGCTGGTGGCCGGGGCCACCTTCGTGGCGGGCCTGCACGGCACGGCCGTGTTCCTGCTGCTGGCCCTGTGCACGGCCTCGTTCCTCTTTTTCCAGATGCGCGGCTGGCAGCGCCAGATCCCCCAGAGCAATGACGCCGCAGGACAGGCCGAACCGCGCAACGACTGGCATGCCTTCGGCGTGCTGACCCTGGTCATCGCCTCGCGCTCCATCCTTTTCCTGGGCTTCAATACCTACATCCCCATGTACTGGCATGACGTCTTCGGCCAAAGCAAGGAATTCGGCGCCATGATGCTGGCCTTCTTCTGCGTCTGCGGCGTCAGCAGCAACGTGCTGGGCGGCTTCCTGGCCGACAGGATCGGCTATGCCCGCATCATCCGCCTTTCGTGGTGGCTGGCCCTGCCCGCGGCCCTGGCCTTCGCCTGGGTGGACAGCATGTGGCTGGCGGCCCTGCTGCTGGCCCCGCTGGCCGTGGGCCTGTTCGCGCCCTTCAGCTCCATGGTGGTGCTGGGCCAGAAGCTGCTGGCCCGCAACATGGGCTTCGCCTCGGGCGTGACCCTGGGCCTGCCCATGACCCTGGGCGGCATGGCCATGCCCCTGCTGGGCTGGATCGCGGACAATTTCGGCGGGCTGGGCACGGCCATGGCCTGCCTGGTGCCCGTGGCGGCCCTGGGGGCGCTGGCCTCCCTGCGCCTGCGGGACGACGCCGCCGGGGAGCGTGCCTGATGCCGGTCGCCGGTCTTGCAAGCCCCGTGGGGCCGCTCTGGCTCACGGAAAAGGACGGGCATCTGGTGGCCCTGGACAGGACATGCCCCTCCCCGGCCCACTGCCCGCCCGAGGCCATCTCCCTGCCGGGACAGCCCGTGGCGAGCCCCCTGCTGCACGAGGCCCGGGAACAGCTGGCGGCCTACTTTGCGGGCCGCCTGCGCCGCTTCGACCTGCCGCTGGCCCCGCAGGGGACGCCCTTCCAGCTGCGCGTCTGGCGGGCCCTGCAGGACATCCCCTACGGACGGACCTGCTCCTACGCCGAACTGGCCGCGGCCGTGGGCAGCCCGCGTGCCTGCCGTGCCGTGGGCCAGGCCAACGGCCGCAACCCGCTGATGATCGTCATTCCCTGCCACAGGGTCATCGCCGCCGGTGGCGGCCTGGGCGGCTACAGCGGCGGTCTGGACATCAAGCGTTTTCTGCTGCGTCTGGAGGCGGGGCTGCCCCTGCCGGCAGACCGCTGACGCCCCCTGCTCCCTCCCCGGCGGTTGCCTCCTGGCGCGAGTACAGGTATTATGGATAAGTTCGTATCTTTACTGTCGTTTTTGATACAGAACTGCAAAATGACAGTAAAAGTATGACATACTTTGTCATAATACCCTGCCCTTCAGCCCCAGAGTGCGGACCATGAACACGATCCATACCATCTGTATCGTCGATGACGACGAGGAAATCCGCTCCTTGCTTTCCGACTATCTGCGTCGCAACGGCTTTTCCACCTGCACGGCGGGGAACGCGGCGGAGTTCCTCGAGATCCAGCGCCGCGTGCCCTGCAGCCTGATCGTCATGGACATCATGCTTCCCGGCATGAACGGGCTGGAGCTGTTCCGTACCCTGCGCGCCGAATCCACGGTGCCCGTCATCTTCCTCACCGCGCTGGGCGACATCACCGACCGCATCGTGGGCCTGGAGCTGGGCGCCGATGACTACCTGAGCAAGCCTTTCGAGCCCCGCGAGCTGCTGGCCCGCATCCGTACCGTGCTGCGCCGCACCGAAGGCAGCGCCCGCCGCGACCAGCCCGAGACCACGCCCCTGCAGTTCGCAGGCTGGCTGCTGGACCGCAGCGCCCGCCATCTGGTGGCGCCCGACGGGGTGGTGGTCTCCCTGAGCGGCACGGAATACCGCCTGCTGGAGATCTTTTTGCAGAACCCCCAGCGGGTGCTCAGCCGCGACGAGCTGCTGGAACGCACCCAGGGCCGCAACGCCGTGCCCTATGACCGCAGCATCGACGTGCAGATCAGCCGCTTGCGCACCCGCCTGCGCGACAACGGCCGCGAGCCCCAGCTCATCAAGACCGTCCGCGGCGACGGCTACGTGCTGGCCACGGACGTGCGCCCGCAGTTCGTGCGCCCGGCCCTGCCCGTGGATGCCCCCATCATGCCCGGAAAGTAGCATGCGCGCCTTCCTTGCCCGTCTGCTGCGCAGCCTGACCTCCACCACGCTTTCCGCACAGCTGGCGGGCATGCTCATCGGCGGCATCCTTTTCCTGCACGGCGTGGCCACCTTCACGGTCCAGCTGGTGGAAGAACGGCAGGCGGCCCGCTCCGCCCTGCTGGAACAGGCCAACAGCCTGGCCCTCTCCCTCCAGCTCCTGCACTCCGAACCCTTCGAGTACAAGCGCTCCCTGCTGGAGCGGCTGGAACGCCTGGACGTGGTCCACCTGAGCCTGAGCGATGCCCCCAATCCGGCCCGGCAGGCCAGGGACGAACGCGCCCTGTATCTGCGAGACCGCCTGCGCAAGAACCTGAACAGCATCGAGACCGATCTGGACACCCGCGAGATGCTGACCGAGGTCCAGCGCGTGCATGTGGCCGACAGCATGAACCCCACCCTGCGCCGCCATGTGCCCTGGACGCATGTGTACGAAAGCCGGGTGAGCGTGCGCCTGGACGACGGCAAGTGGCTGTGTGTGGTCATCAGCAGCGATGCCTATGATTTCTCCCCCAGCCAGGCCTCCCTGACCATGCTCCTGCTGGAAGCGGGCCTGCTGATCCTGCTCATCCTGGTGGTGGTGCATCGCGTGGTGCGGCCCTTGCGGGTGCTCTCCGGCAAGGCCGAGAGTTTCGGCCGCAACCTCTACACCGCCCCCCTGCCCGAAGAAGGGCCCACCGAAGTGCGCGAGGCCGCCCGGGCTTTCAACAAGATGCAGGAACGCATCCGCGCCGGTGTGGGCCAGCACGAGCGCATCCTGGCCGCCGTGGCCCACGACCTGCGCACCCCCCTGACCCGCATCCGCCTGCGCGTGGAGAGCATGGACCCCGCCTCCCCCCTGCGGGCCAAACTGCTGGGAGACATCGACATCCTGGGCGGCATCATGGCCAACAGCGCCGAACTCACCCGCGGCAGCGCCCGCGACGAGGCCGCCGTGCGCATGGACATGAACGCCCTGCTGGACAGCCTGGTCTCCGACCGGCAGGACATGGGACAGGACGTCAGCCTCGAAGGCAGCTGTGCCCGCCCCTGGACGGTGCGCCCCAACAGCTTCCGCCGCTGTCTCTCCAATCTGCTGGACAACGCCCTGCGCTATTCCGGCAGTGTCCGCATCCAGCTCCGGGAAAAAGACGAGACCCTGCAGATCGACGTGCTGGATGACGGCCCGGGCATCCCCCCCGACATGCTGGAGCAGGTCTTCGAGCCCTTCTTCCGCTTGGACGAGGCACGCAGCCCCCACACCGGCGGCAGCGGCCTGGGCCTGAGCATCGCCCGCAGCATGGCCTGCCGCAACGGCGGGGAACTGAGCCTGCACAACCGGCCGGAAGGCGGCCTGTGTGCCCGCCTGTGCCTGTACCGGTCGGCCATGGAGACGGAAACACTGTAACGAGCTACGCCCCGCAGGGATGACGGGGAGAGCGCCATGCGGCAACAGTCGGGGCTCCCTTCAGAGAGTCTTCGGCCTCCGCGTTCCCGGTGTCTTGCGTCCGGCCGCTTTCTCGCGCCCGTTTCCCTGAACGTCCTGCGACCTCGTCCTCTCTGCCTGTCCCGTAGCGGCGCGCCTTCCGTATCGCCCCTCCTCCCCACAGGGATGGCCGCACGGCTCGCAGCCGCCCTTTTCTCCACTGTGCCGCAGGAAGCAAAGGCTTTGCACCCGGCAGGCATTGCGGTATGCTTTTCTGCCGTCCGGCCCGTCACGCCGGTGCACAAGGAGAAGCCATGAAGAACTTTTTGACCCTGCAATCCGTGGAGACCGTGCTGGGGCATCTGCGCGCCCTGCCCGTCCTGCCCGCGGAGACCGTCCCCCTGACGGATGCCCTGGGCCGCCGCCTGGCGGAAGCCCTGCACGCCCCTGCCGACCTGCCCGGTTTTGACCGTTCCACCGTGGACGGATTCGCCGTGCGCGCCCGTGATGTCTTCGGCGCGCAGGAAGGTTCCCCCGCCCTGCTGGAATGCGTGGGCGACTGCCCCATGGGCGCCGTGCCGGACATCAGCCTCCAGCCCGGCCAGTGCGCGCGCATCCTCACGGGCGGCATGCTGCCCGAGGGCGCGGATTGCGTGGTCATGGTGGAATATTCCCGCCCGGCCGGCGGCAACATGGTGGAGCTCACCCGCACCCAGGCCCCCGGTGACCACGTGGTCATGCGTGACGAGGACGCCGCCGCCGGTGACTGCATCATCCCCGCGGGCCGCAAGCTGCGCCCGCAGGAGATCGGTCTGCTGGCCTCCTTCGGACAAAAGGACGTGGCCGTACGCCGTGCGCCCCGGGTGGCCATCATCTCCACCGGTGACGAGGTGGTGCCCATCGGGAGCGAGCCCCGCCCCGGCCAGGTGCGGGACGTCAATTCCTACAGCCTTGCCGCCCTTTGCCGCAGTGCCGGTGCCGAGCCGACGCTGGCCGGTCTGGTGCGCGACGACGCCGCGGCCCTGCGCCGCACGGTGCTGGCCGCGCTGGACGAGGCCGATGTGGTGGTGGTCTCCGGCGGTTCCTCCGCCGGTATGCGCGACCATACCGTGGACGTCTTCACCTCCGTGCCCGGCAGTGAGCTGCTGACCCACGGCGTGGCCATCAGCCCCGGAAAGCCCTTCATCCTGGCCCGCAGCGGCGGCAAATGCCTCATGGGCCTGCCCGGCCATGTGAGCAGCGCCCTGGTCTGCGCCCGCGCCTTCCTCGTGCCCCTGCTGGAACATCTGCAAGGCAGTGCCGGGGACGAGCTCGTCCCCTCCCTCACCGCCCGCCTGACCCGCGCCGTGGCTTCGGCCCAGGGCCGCCGCGACTACATCCGCGTCAAACTGGTGCCCGCCAGCGCCGCGGCCCTCGAGGCCGCCTGGCTGCCCCAGGGACTGGACTGCTCCGATGTGGACTGGCTGGCCCAGCCGCTCATGAAGCCTTCCGGCGTGGTCTCCGGCCTGGTGGAGGCCGACGGCCTCGTCATCTGCGCCGAGAACCGCGAAGGTCTCACCGCCGGGGAACGCGTGCGCGTGGAGCTGCTGGCGTAGTTTTTTCTTGAGGGGAGGGAAGACCCCTCGCCTAGCGCGAGAGGGGTCCCCCTCCCCTCAAACTCCCCACCCCTCCCCAGCGCGCTTTATTTGAAACGATGCCGGCCGCACAAGATCCTTCCGGCCTCCATTCGAGATATTGGGAGATATTTATGAAACGCGAACGTCATACCTATCTGACTTTGCAGACCGTGGAGGCCGCCCGCCAAGGCTGGCTGGACCGCATCAGCGCCGAGGGCCACGAGCTGGCCATGGAGCGCGTGCCCCTGTCGGCGGCCCTGCACCGCGTGCTGGCCGAGCCCGTGGCCGCGCGCCGCTCTTCCCCGGCCTTCCACGGCGCGGCCATGGACGGCATCGCCGTCAACGCCGAATCCACCTTCACCGCCTCCACCCGGCGGCCCCTGCGCCTGACCATCGGCACCGACACGTTCTGGATCAATACCGGCCATCCCCTGCCCGCGGGCACCAATGCCGTGGTCATGGTGGAGAACGTCAACACCGAGCCCGACGGGCAGCATGTGGTCATCGAAAAGGCCGCCTTCCCCTGGCAGCATGTGCGCAAGCTGGGCGAGGACATGGTGGCGTCCGAGATCATCCTGCCGCCCGGCGTCTGCATCGGCCCCTACGAGCTGGGGGCGCTGGCCGCGGGCGGCGTGCTGGAACCGCTGGTGTTCAAAAAGCCCCGCGTGGGCATCATCCCCAGCGGCACCGAGATCGTGCCCCTCACCGAGGCCCGCGAAGAAGACCTGTGCGCGGGCCGCTGCCTGCCGGAGTTCAACTCCTACATCTTTTCGGCCATCGTGCAGGAGGCCGGAGGCGAGGCCTTCACCCTGCCTATCGTGCCTGACGATCCCGAGGCCATCAGCGCGGCCATCGATGCGGCCATCGACCAAGGCGCTGATCTGGTGCTGCTCAACGCCGGCTCCTCGGCGGGCAGCCACGACTATTCCGCCGACGTCATCGCCCACAAGGGCGAGCTGCTGACCCACGGTGTGGCCGTCATGCCCGGCAAGCCCACGGCTCTCGGCATGGTGCGCGGCGTGCCCATCATCGGCTCGCCGGGCTATCCCGTCTCGGCCATCGTCGCCCTGGAAGAATTCGTCCAGCCCCTGCTGGCCCTGCTCCAGAAGCGCTGCCTGACCCACCGCGAAACGGTCACGGCCCTGCCCGTCAATCCGCTGCCCTCCCGCCCCGGCATGGAAGAACGCATCCGCGTCAAGCTGGGCCGGGTGGACGACACCTTCTTTGCCGTGCCCCTGCCGCGCGGCGCGGGCACCGTCACCAGCCTGAGCCGGGCCGACGGCATCATCAGCGTGGCCCGCGACTGCGAAGGCATCAGCCGTGACGAGCCCGTGCAGGTGCAGCTGCTGCGCCCCCGCCAGCAGGTGGAAGGCACCCTGCTGGCCATCGGCAGCCACGACAACACCCTGGACCTCATCGACAGCTTCCTGCGCCGCGAGCATCCGCGCTTTCGTCTGGCCTCGGCCCATGTGGGCTCGCTGGGCGGCCTCATGGCCCTCAAGCGCCACCAGTGCCATCTGGCGGGCAGCCATCTGCTCAATGATGCCGACGGCGTCTACAACCGCCAGGCCCTGCGCGACAACCTCCAGGGCGAGCCCATGCTGCTGGTGCGCCTGGTGGACCGCGAACAGGGCCTCATCGTGGCCCCCGGCAACCCGCTGGGCATCCATGACATCGCCGACCTTGCGCGCGAGGACGTGCGCTTCATCAACCGCCAGCGCGGCAGCGGTACCCGCGTGCTGCTGGACTACCGCCTGAAGCAGCTGGGCATCCGCCCGCAGCAGCTGGCCGGGTATGAGGACGAGGAATACACGCACATGAACGTGGCCGCCGCCGTGCTTTCCGGCCGCGCCCATACCGGTCTGGCCGTGCGCGCCGCCGCCTGCGCCCTGGGCCTGGACTTCGTGCCCGTGGGCGTGGAGGAATACGACCTGGTCATCCCGCAGCGCTATGCCGAGGACGAACGCATCATCGCCCTGCTGGATGTCATCCGCTCCGAGGCCTTCCGCAAGGAAGTGGCCGCCCTGGGCGGCTACGGTGTGGAAAAGACCGGTCAGGTCATCTGGGAATACGACGGCCGCTAGGCCGGGATAGTGTTGGGAGCTCTTCGGGGGAGGGGGCTATGGCCACAGCCGGAACAAGCGCCTTTCCCCGTTGCTTCCTTCCTCATGACGCTCATTGGAAAAGGAAGCGCGAGGAAAACTCCGTACGACACTGGCCGATGGCGCCGCAGTCCGTCCCCTTGGTGACGCAGAGGCCTTACGGCAAGCGGTAGGCTCCTGAGGGGCTCACCGTAAAAATATGTCCCGCAGGAGGCCCGTGGATGCTGACCTTGCTGGCCCTGTACGGCGGCCTGTTCCTCACCGCGCTGGTGGCGGCCACCCTGCTGCCCGCGCAGTCGGAGCTGCTGCTGGGCACCCTGCTGGTGCAGAGCGGGGAACCGGCCTGGGCCCTCATCACCGTGGCCACCCTGGGCAACAGCGCGGGCTCGGCCGTCAACTGGTGGCTGGGCCGTTATCTCACCCGCTTTCAGGATCGCCGCTGGTTCCCCTTCTCGCCGGAGTCCCTGCGCAAGGCCGAAGTCTGGTACCACCGTTACGGCCGCTGGACCCTGCTGTGCAGCTGGATGCCCGTCATCGGCGATCCCCTGACTCTGGTGGCCGGTACCTTGCGCGAGCCCCTGCCCTCCTTCCTGCTTCTGGTGGTGCTGGCCAAACTGGGCCGCTATCTGGCGGTAGCCGGTGTGGCCCTGGCGCTCTGGTGATAGATGAAAAAAGGACGCCCGAAGGCGTCCTTTTTTACATCCATCTCAGAATCTCATCCCAAGATGTCCCTTATAAGCGGTTTTTGAAGGGGG
>NZ_JBNPKS010000013.1:0-74294 GCF_050313065.1 Desulfovibrio sp. SGI.230
GTTGGCGCGAGGGAGACTTATGTCTCATTTTCAAACCCGCGTCAAGAACTTTTTTGCCATCCGGGAAAATTTCTTTTCCAGTCGTCCTTTCGGACGTGGCCAGCTCGTTGGCGCGAACGGCTTTATGCGCCTTTTCGACCCCACCGTCAAGCATTTTTCCGCAAAAAATCGAAAAAATGTTTCCGAACCGTCAAAAAGGCGCTTCCGCGTCATGGATCGCTGATTTTCAATCCGCTGTCGAAAAACATACGGCTCTGCGCAAAAAAAGTAAAGTATTTCATATTATTTTTTATACAATATGAAAAACAGATGACAACTACGTAGTTTTTTTCAAAATGTTGCCTTTTCAGCGCTTGCCATAAAAAAAGCCCCTTCCGAAGAAGGGGCCTGTATTGCCGCAAAGCCGATCAATGCGTTTCGCGATGCCACATGATAAAGAAGACCGAGCCTACCGTCATGGCGCAGGCCAGGAGCATCTTCCAGGTCAGCATCTCGCCCCCCAGCAGCCAGCCCAAAAAGATGCCGATGACAGGCACCACATATTCATAGGAAATGGCCGTGGCGATGGGTACATTCTCCAGCAGCCAGAAATAGCAGGCATAGGCGATGACCGAGCCACCGGTGCACATCCAGGCAAAGGCCACGACCACAGGCCAGTGGATATTTTCATAGCGGATCGCATGATGCTCGCCATCCAGAAAAGCGACCACAAGACATTCCAGGCCGCCCATAAAGATGAGCAGCGCGCAAGATTGCAAACTGGAAAGCCGCGTCTTGAAAGGAAAACGGCGGGTCAAGAGGGTTCCGGCCACCCAGCCGAGCGTGGCCGTGAAGACCCAGATCATGCCGGAGATGCTGCTTTGCTGTACGCCGCCCACATTTTGCTGACTGTAGGCCAGCAGCACGAGGCCGCAGGTCCCTGTGGCCAGGCCCGTCCATTGCAGCAGCCGCGGCCGGGGCTCATTGGCGAACAGCCAGCCGGCCACCAGCATGGTGATGGGCGTCGAGCCGGTGATGACCGCCGCCGTGGAGGAAGCCACGCTCTCCTGCCCCTTGGCCAGGAAGCCGCTTGCCAGCAGGACCATGAACACGCCCATCCAGGTGGCATGGATCCAGTCCTTGCGCTCCGGCCGTATCCAGCGCCCCGTGAGCATCAGGAACAATGCCAGGAGGATGCCGCCGATGACCATGCGGCTGCCCCCTACCAGAAAGGGCCCGGCCACCCCAAGGCTGAATTTGTAGCCGATATAGGTGGATCCCCACGAGATATAGACCAGGAAAAGGTGCAGCATGACGTGCAGGGACTTTTGCGAAATAGGCATAGGCGCGCCCCCTCCTCAACGATATAGGGGCCAAGTATCATAGTTTTGCAAACTGTCAAGAGATGGAACAAAATCACCATCTTTCATAAATAAATACAGACGGATACTTGCATCATCGCCATTATTCCCCATATTATGGGGCAGGCAGGCCCGCCCCGATGCCGCGACCCTGCCCGCATGATGCGGGACAGAGCTTTCAGACTTGGCAGGCAATGTCTGCCATGCTATGACAATCCCGGGGGAAGGCTAATTATGAAAGAAGAAAACAAAGACCGATCAGAATTGCTGGCATTCCTGGAGTTCATGAGCCGCAAAGGCCTGAACACCACGGCCCAGAGGCGGATCATCGCCGATGCCTTTTTTGAGCTCCCCGGCCACCACTCGCTGGAGGAGTTCTATCAGCATGTCCAGAAACTGGACCCGCGCATCGGCCAGACCACCGTCTACCGGACGCTCAAACTCCTGTGTGATGCCGGTATGGCGACAGAGATCCACTTCAGCGACGGCATCACCCGCTACGAAGTGGCCGCTCCCGACAGTCATCACGACCATATCGTCTGCCAGTCCTGCGGCAAGATCGTGGAGATCTACGATCCCCGCATCGAAAAGCTGCAACAGGAGCTGACCAAGAAGCACGGTTTCCTGCTGCTGCGGCATGTGCACATCCTTTCCGGTATCTGCGCGGACTGCCAGAAAAAAATGCAGCAATAACCTTTTCCGGCCGGCATGACAGCGGGCGGATCCTTCCGCCCTTTTTTGTGGGTCCGCGCTAATTAAAGTTGATTTTCATTTTCATTTAGGGCATACTTGCCGAAAATCGACCGAAACGAGGACACCAGCATGGATGGCCAAAGCATCGCCGTTATCGTCATCGTGGCTGTGGCCGTGATCTTCATGGCCAGGAAAATTTTCATCTCCGCCCGCAAAGGACAGTGCTCCTGCGGCTGCGGGGATGGCAAACAGCAGGCCTGCTGCAAGGGATGCAGCATCGCCACAAAACGTGAGGACCTGCTTCCGTAACAAAAAGCAAAGGCCGCCACTCCCAAGGGAGGGCGGCCTTTTTTTATAGATGTGTCCGGCGGTTATTCCGCTTCGAATTCTTCGGCACGGGCGATCTGGCTGCCCCGGTGCTCGCGCAGGATGGCCAGGGCTTCTTCCTGGGTCAGGATACGGCCGCGGCATTTGGGGTTCTGCAGGCGATTCTCAGGGCAGTAGCCCAGATGCACACAGCTGGGCCCGGCCCCCTGGAACAGGTCCGGTGCGGCCTTGCGGCACAGGGAAAGCATCTGCCAGGCCAGATGGCGGATCTCGTGCTGGGCGTTGCGGCAGCAGCGGATGGAGAACCAGTCCAGCAGGGCATGGGCGTTCATGCCGATGATGGCCTTGAACTCCGTGGCCTGGGGCTTGAGGTAGCGCAGGTCTTCTTCCGGCAGTCCGGCTTCCAGCCCGGCGTCGTACCACTGGCGGGTCAGGTCGGCCAGGTCCCGGCCGGTCAGACGGGTCGTGTGCCCGTCAGGCAGGGTCACCTCGGCACCGAAGTCACGCACGCTGGCGGGATAGACCACGGAAAAACGCCGTTTGCCGCCCAGCTCCGCACGACCGGACTTGATGAGGTAGGAAGCCAGGCGCTTGCGCACCAGCTGGGTCTCGGTCACGCGGGAATAGCCTTCCACGCCGAAAAGGAAAAAGTCGAATTCCAGCGCGGCGCGATGCCCGCTTTCCAGGATATTGCGCACGATCTGCCGGGAATAGGGCGAGGCCACTATCTCTTCCAGGCTGCGCTCACTGCGCACGAAACGCGCCGCGATGTCCGTGTAGATCTTGCCGCCCCCGGCCAGCAGCACCACTTTGCCGTTCCCGGTATATTTTTCATCCAGCATGTGCGCCTCCTGTAAAATGGAAGGCTGAACCTACACGAAAATGCCCCGTGCCTCAAGCGCCCGGGGCGGGCCCGATACTGTGCTTTCTTGACGCCCGCCCGCGGACAGCATAGTGTGGATAGCTTCCAATACTGAATAATCCGCACGCCGCTGCGTGCGTAAAGGAGCGACCATGAGCAAGGATATCAAAGCCTTCTGCCAGCCTGACAGCAAGGGCTTCTTCGGCGCGTATGGCGGCCAGTATGTGCCTGACGCCATCAAAGCCCGCCTGGACGAACTGGACCAGGCCTTCAAGGAGGCTCTGGCCGACCCCGAATTCACGCGCGAGATGCAGCGCCTGCTGCTGCATTTTGCCGGTCGTCCCAGCCCGGTCTTCCACTGCCGCAACCTCAGCAAGAAGCTGGGCGGCGCGCAGATCTGGCTCAAGCGCGAAGACCTCAACCATCTGGGCGCCCACAAGGTCAACAATACCATCGGCCAGTGCCTGCTGGCCAAACGCATGGGCAAGACCCGCGTCATCGCCGAGACCGGCGCGGGCCAGCATGGCGTGGGCACCGCGGCCAGCGCCGCCCTCATGGGCCTGGAATGCGTCATCTGCATGGGCGAGGTGGACGTCGTCCGCCAGCATCTCAACGTGACCCGCATGGAGATGCTGGGCGCCCGCGTGCATACGGCCATGAGCGGCCAGCGCACCCTCAAGGAAGCCGTGGACGAGGCCCTGGAAATGTGGGTCAACGAGCCCGAGACCTTCTATGTGCTGGGTTCCGCCGTGGGCCCGCACCCCTACCCGCTCATGGTGCGCCACTTCCAGTCCGTCATCGGCAGCGAGGCCCGCGCCCAGATGCTGGAATTTGCCGGTCGCCTGCCCGATGTGGCCATGGCCTGCGTGGGCGGCGGCTCCAATGCCGTGGGCCTGTTCTCCGGCTTCGTGCATGACGAGGGCGTGCGCCTCATCGGCGTGGAGCCCGGCGGCCGCGGCAACGGCTACGGCCAGCATGCGGCCTCGCTCTGCTACGGCGAGCCCGGCGTGCTGCACGGCTTCAATTCCTACATGATCAAGGACGAAAAGGGCGAGGCCGGCGAGGTCTACTCCATCTCCGCCGGTCTGGACTATCCTTCCGTGGGCCCCGAACTGGCCGAACTCAAGGATGCCGGTCGTGCCGAATACGTGAGCATCACCGATGAAGAGGCCCTGCAGGCTTTCTATGCCCTGTCGCGCAACGAGGGCATCCTGCCCGCGCTGGAATCCTCCCACGCGCTGGCCCATGCCATGAAACTGGCCCCCACCATGGACAAGGACGCCATCATCCTGGTGAACCTGTCCGGCCGCGGCGACAAGGACGTGGCCCAGGTGGCCGATCTGGTGAACAGCGGCGCCTTCGTGCCTGCCGGCGACTAACGATGTCACGGCCGGGGGCAGGACACGCCCTCCCCTCACGGCCCCTTCGCCAATGCGATCCCGCAGACCGGCACACCCTGTGCCGGTCTGTTTTTTTGACACGAGAGACGTGACAGTCCATCCCCTTGGATGATAACGCCACCTCACGGCTCCGGAAGGAGCGCCCCCAGTACAGAGGGGGCGCCCGGGGCCCTGTTCATCTCCTGACCATGCTGCCCCTGCGGGCGACCGGTCAGGCAAATTCCATTCTGACGAGGCACACCATGCGAGAGATCGACGCCGCGACCATTAGTGCCGCCGTGGCAAAGCTGGCCGTGCAGGCCTGCTGTCATCTGCCCGCCGATGTCCGGGACGCGTTCCGGCAGCGGCTGGACAAAGAGCCTTCGCCCGTGGGGCGCAACATCCTGGAACAATTGCTGGAGAATGCGGACATCGCCGCGCGGGACGACATCCCCATCTGCCAGGACACCGGTCTGGCCGTGGTCTTTGCCGAGGTGGGGCAGGACGTGCACATCACGGGCGGCGATTTTGAAGCCGCCATCCACGAAGGCGTGCGCCGCGGCTATGTGGACGGCTATCTGCGCAAGTCCTGTGTGGCCGAGCCCCTGTTCGAGCGCAAGAACACCGGCGACAACACCCCGGCCGTCATCCACACCCGCATCGTGCCCGGCGACGGCCTGACCCTGCGTCTGGCCCCCAAGGGCGCCGGTTCCGAGAACAAGAGCGTGGTCAAGATGCTGGTGCCCGCCGACGGCATCGAAGGTGTGCGCAAGGTAGTGCTGGACGCCGTGCTGGCGGCCGGGCCCAACTCCTGCCCCCCCATGGTGGTGGGCGTGGGCCTGGGCGGCACCATGGAAGTGGCCGCCCTGTGCGCCAAGCGCGCCGCGGCCCGCGATCTGGAAAGCCGCAACCCCGATCCCCGCTACGCCGCCTTCGAGGACGAGCTGCTGGAGCTCATCAACCGCACGGGCATCGGCCCCCAGGGCCTGGGCGGCGAGACCACGGTCCTCAAGGTGCATGTGGAATGGGCCCCCACCCACATCGCCTCCCTGCCGGTGGCGGTCAACATCAACTGCCATGCGGCGCGTCACGCCGAAGTGCGTCTGTAGGAGGCTGCCATGTCCGATGTGAAACGTATCCGCGCGCCCTTCGACGAAGCCACGGCCCGTTCCCTGCGCGCCGGTGACCGGGTGCTCATCACGGGCACCATCATCGCCGCCCGCGATGCCGCCCACAAGCGCCTGGTGGAGGCCCTTGACCGGGGCGAAGAGCTGCCCGTGGATCTGGACGGGGCGGTCATCTATTATGTGGGCCCCAGTCCGGCCAGACCGGGCCGGGCCATCGGCGCGGCCGGGCCCACCACGGCCGGGCGCATGGACGCCTACACGCCCACCCTGCTGGCCCGGGGCCTGCGCGGCATGATAGGCAAGGGCTACCGCAAGCCCGAAGTGGTGGAAGCCATGAAGCGGCACGGCGTGCCCTATCTGGCGGCCGTGGGCGGTGCCGGGGCGCTCATCTCGCAGCGCATCAAGAAATACACGGTGCTGGCCTACCCCGACCTGGGCCCCGAAGCCGTGGCTGCGCTGGAAGTGGAAGACTTCCCGGCCATCGTGGTCATCGACAGCACCGGCGACAATTATTACGAGACCGGTCAGGCCCCCTACAGGAAGCTTTGATGGATGATGAGGGGGAAGAGGACCCCTTTGACTGACGCGCAAAGGGGTCCCCTTCCCCCTCGCCCCCATCCCTCCCCCAACGCGTTTCATTATGGAGGATGACGGGCAGCCTCTCACGCGGGCGTGTCCCTGCCTGCCGGTCTCCCGGCAGAGGGTTCGATAGTTGTCAAAAATAAAAGCGGCGGACAGGAATTTTCCCGTCCGCCGCTTTTGCGTTTTGCGTTGTACTCCCGTCAGGCTGCGGGCAGCCCGCTAGAAGCTGTACATGTAGGAAAGGCTGAAGTTCCAGGCGTCGCGCACTTCGTCATTGCGGCCGTTCATGCGGCTGTTGCCCCACACGCTGCTGTCATGATCCAGCCACAGGGCCACATAGGCCACATCCAGGGCCACGGTGAAATTCTCGGTCACCTTCGTGGTGCTGGTCAGGCCCCATTCCAGGGCATAGTCCTGGCGGGTCAGGTAGAGGCCGTCCATGCCCACCGTCCCGGACAGGGCGCCGGAATTGGCCGCCAGCCCCTGCGAGGACAGCCACTTGGCCATGCCGGGGTCGTTGGTACCGCCGATGAGGTTGACGCGGAAGGTCTGGTACAGGTCTTCGATGACGTTGACGTCGCGCAGCTGCAGGCCCACGCCCCAGGTGCCCGTCATGCCGTTGCCCACCGCGCCTTCGCGGGAGATGTACTCGTTGCCGTTGAAGGCATAGTGCGACCAGGCGTTGTGCACGTTGGCCACGCTGAGATAGGGCATGCGCTCGGAGCCGTTGCCGCGGTCGTCGTCATCGCCGGAAGCGTACCAGCCGTAGATGCCGGGCTTGGTCCAGCCCAGATCGTATTCCACCAGCAGCGAGGCCAGCCAGCCGGCGCGGTTGGCGGAAGTGTCGTCATAGCTCACGGAACCGTAGTTCAGGTCCCAGGCGATGCGCCAAGGATCCAGCAGGGTCAGCTCGCCGGTCAGGCCCGCCCAGAAGGCATTGCCGTACAGGTCCATGCGGCTGTTGTGGGACGCGCCACCGGCAGGCAGCATGCCCGCCAGATACTGGATGCCCGAAACGCCCACGTTCTTCCAGTCGTTGGCGTGGTCGGCATCAAGGCTGTTGGGACCGATGCCCGCGTACATGGCCCAGGGCGTCAGGCGGAAACCGTCGAAGGTCAGGGGCAGCAGCAGGGCCGCCACATCCACATTGTCCATGTAGTTCTTGCGGAGGCCGTCGTCGCCGTAGCCCTGGAAATTGTCGTTGTACAGGCGCGCCCACAAAGCGGTGAGGGCCACGTTCTCGTTGATCTGCCAGCTGGCCGTGATGCCGGCGGCGTCATCGCCCCACACCTGGCTGCCGGTGGTCATGCTGGGCAGGAAAAAGCCCTGCAGGCCCATGCGGACCTTGATGTCGGTATCCGGCACCATCCAGTCCAGCCAGGCGTTCTTGACTTCCACCACCGTGCCGTCGGCGCCCAGGGCACCGCCGGTGGCGCTCTGGCCCCAGATCTGGTCGCCCATTTCAAAGATGACGGAACCGGAAAGGTTTTCCGAGGCCACGGCATCCAGTTGCAGGCGCAGGCGCTGGCGGGCCTCGAAGTTGTCCTCGTTGCCCTTCTTGTAACCGGTCATGCCGTTGCCGCCGGTGAAGGCGCCATGCTCGCCGTAATCAAAGGCCATGATCCACTGGCCGCGGATCTTGAAGTCGATGGCCTGGGCCATGCCCGCGGCGGAAAAGAGCAGGCCGGCGGCCAGGAGGAGCGTTGCGATCTTTTTCATGGCGTATCCTTCATGAGGCGAATTTCTGTCCCGAAAGACAGGAGGCAGCATAGCCGTCGGCGTTCCGGCTGGCAAGATGGCGCGTCAAATTTTTTTTACCGCTCCTCGTCTTCGTCCTGCGGCCTGCCCAGCGGCCCGCCCGCCTGCCGCTGTACGGGCGCGGGCCCGGTACTGCTGCGCACGACCAGCTCCGGCATCACCTCCACGCGGGTGATGCTGCACCCGGGGCCGCTGGTGATGCGGTTGTGGAGCATCTCCAGCGCGCTGCGGCCCTTTTCCGCGATGTGGTGCTCCACCGTGGTCAGGCCCACCCGCGAGAAGTGCGAAGGATAGATGTTGTCGAAGCCGCACAGGCTGTAATCTTCCGGCACCCGCGCGCCGCTCTCCAGGATGGCGTCCAGCACGCCGTAGGCCACCATGTCGTTGACGGCCACGAAGGCCGTGATGTCCCGCTCGGCCATGCAGCGCCGGGCCAGAGTGTAGCCGGTGCGGTGCTCGATGTTCAGGTCGCCGCGCTCCTGTTCGGGCGTGATGGTACAGGTGCGGACAAGGAAGCGGCCTTCGGGACAGGCCTCGCGGAACACGTCGCGCAGGCCTTCCAGACGCCGCAGCCGTGCCGAATTGTCCTTGTTCAGGGGCGTGGCGATGCAGGCGACGGAACGGTGCCCCAGCCCGATGAGGTAGCGGGCCACCAGCACGCCCGCGTTATAGTTGTTGAGTTCCACCGTATCCAGATTGAGGCTGGCGTCCCTGTCGCCGATGACCACCACGGGCGTCTCCCGGTTGGCCAGTTCGGCCTGTGCCGGGCACAGCGGCATGGCACAGAAGACGATGCCCCCGATGGAAGCGGCCGACAGGGTGCGCAGCAGGCGGGCCTCCACAGCGGCATCACGGTAGGTGGGGAAGACCATGGTGTCGTAGTCGTGCCGGGCGGCGGCATCCTGCACGGACTGCACCAGGGTCGCATAGTAGGGGTTGACCACATTGGGGCAGAGGATGGCCACGCTCTTCTCGGCCATGAGGTGCGAGGGCCGGTGCCGCCGGATGCCCCGGTAGCCGAGGGCCTCGGCCGCCTCGCGCACCTTGAGGACCGTCTCGCGCGAGAAGGAGACGTCCGGCCGCTCCGAAAGGATCATGGACGCGGTGGCTGTGGAGACGCCGCTGCGAGCGGCGATGTCTGCCAGAGTGACGCGCTGGCTGCGTTGCATGGGCACCTCCCTGCGCAATAGATAAAAACCGTTGCTGTTAAATTTAATTTTTAATTAAAAATTAATCAAGACTACCTGCCCAAACGGCCATTTTTAGCCTTTTTCATGTAAAATAATGTTACATTTCCATGAAAATATTCTGTCCGGGCCTTGCCCCTCTTGTCTTATTTTTCCTGCTATGGCAGCCTTCTCCCAGCGTCTTTTGCCGGGCGGCCCCGGAGCGGCCCCGATGATTAAAAATTAAATAAACTTCAACCAAATTTTCAGGAGCAGGCATGAATCCTCCCTCCCAGAAACAGATCCGTACCGTGGCCCTGGCCAGCCTGCTGGGCGCCACCATCGAATGGTACGATTTCTTCCTTTACGGCGTCGTGGCGGGCATCGTCTTCAACAAGCTCTACTTCCCCACCGACGACCCCTTCATCGGGACCCTGCTGGCCTACAGCACCTTTGCCATCGGCTACCTGGCCCGCCCGTTCGGCGCTTTCGTCTTCGGCCACTTCGGTGACAAGATCGGCCGCAAGAGCATGCTGGTGCTGACCATGCTCATCATGGGCGTGGCCACCATCGGCATCGGTCTGGTGCCCACCTATGCCCAGATCGGCATCGCCGCTCCCATCATCCTCCAGACTTTCCGCCTCATGCAGGGCCTGGGCCTGGGCGGCGAATGGGGCGGCTCCGTGCTCATGACCTACGAATACGCCAGCAAGCGTGAGCGCGCCTTCTATGCCAGTATCCCCCAGATGGGCCTGGCCACGGGCCTGTGCCTGTCCTCCGGCGTGGTGGCCCTGCTCTCCGCCAGCCTGACCGACCAGCAGTTCCTGGAATGGGGCTGGCGCATCGCCTTCCTCATCAGCGTGGTGCTGGTGGGTGTGGCCCTGTACATCCGCCTGCACATCCTTGAGACCCCCGACTTCCAGAAGGCCAAGGATTCCGGCAAGACCGCCGACAAGACCCTGCCCATCGTCAAGGTCTGCCGCAACCATCCCGGCAACATCGCCCTGGGCGTGGGCGCCCGCTGGATCGACGGCGTGTTCTTCAACGTGCTGGCCGTGTTCGTCATCAGCTACCTGGTGCAGTACATCAGCATCGAACGCACCCAGGCCCTGACCATCGTCATGATCGCGGCCCTGCTCATGTGCCCCTTCATCCTCATCGCCGGCCGCCTGGCCGACCGCTACGGCCGCGGCATGGTCTACGGTGTGTCCAGCCTGCTCTGCGGTCTGTCCATCTTCCCGTCGTTCTGGCTCATGGAAGGCAGCGGCGGCAGCCTCTTCCTCATCGCCCTGGCCATCATCATCCCCATCAGCGTGTTCTACGCCGGTGTCTTCGGCCCCGAAGCCGCCCTGTTCTCCGACCTGTTCCCGCCGGACGTGCGCTACACCGGCATCTCCATCGTCTACCAGTTCCCCGGCTTCCTGGTGGCCGGCATCGTGCCCGGCCTGTGCACCTTCCTCATCAACTGGAACGAAGGCGATCCCCTGTATGTCTGCCTCTTCACCCTGCTCGCGGCCGTGACCAGCGCCCTCTCGGCCTTTGCCATCCAGCGCAAGAGCAGCGCCGCCCAGCGCAAGCACGGTGACGACGCCGAGCATATCTAGGCGTATACGGGTTGTCATCATGGAAATCCTGCAAATATCGGACCTGCACCTGCGCGGCGACGGCAAGCTCTCCTTCCGCAAGGTGGACACGCCCGCCTGCCTGCGCACGGCGGCGGCCTATCTGCACGCCCTGAACCGCATGCCCGACGCCATCGTCATCACCGGCGACCTGGCCGACAGCGGTGACGAGCATGCCTACCACATGCTCTACGAGGCACTCGGCGACCTGCCCGTGCCCATCTACGCCGTGCCCGGCAACCATGACCGCCGTGACCGCATGCGTGCCATCCTCAAGGGCTGGGTGCCCGAAGAAAGCCCCGTGCCGCCGCGCGTCTGCCATTGCGTGGATATGGGCGAAGTGCGCCTGGTCATGCTGGACAGCATGGAGCCCGGTTCCCACAGCGGCCACTGTCCCGAAGCCATGGCCCGCTGGCTGGACGCCTGCCTGCAGGAAGACAGCAGCCGCCCGGCCCTGGTCTTCATGCATCATCCGCCCTTCATCACGGGCATGGGAGCCATGGACGAACCCTTCGAAGGCGCCGACCTGCTGCGTGACGTGCTGTCCCGCGCGCCCTGGGCCCGCCTGTGCTGCGGCCACATGCACCGCCCCATCTTCACTGCCTGGGCGCAGGGCCTGGCCCTGACCGTGCCTTCCATCTCCATGCAGATCGACCTCGACCTTAGCCCCGAGGGCGGCGACACCTTCCGTATGGAGATGCCCGGCTATATGCTGCACCACTGGGACGGCAGCCACCTCAACAGCCACGTGTGCCAGATCCCCGCCGATGTGGACTTCTCCGGTCCCCATCCCTTCGCGGATTCCGTCAACCCCGTGGAAGACTGATACCAGGACGGCAGGCTCAGGCCTGCCGTCTTCTTTTTTCCTTCATGTCCACACAGCGCCGTCCGCACAACTCCGGCACCGTGCGTCACCTTCAACAGGAGCATCCCCGCCGGATGCTCCTTTTTTTGTCCGCCTCTCCACACCAGCCCGCACGGAGAAGGGAACGCAGACAGGACAGGCCCGCCAAAAGCGGAAAACGCGCACAAGATCCGTCAACGCCCCGCTTTCCTGCCCTTGCCTTTCGCACAGGGCCGGGCCCTCTCCTGCGGTTGCACCATATTTTCCCGAAAACGCGCCTGCCGGACCGCCCCTTTCCGGCTCCCGCCTCCGGGAAGCCCGATCCTTCCGCTCCGGCCCCGCCCCTCCGGCTTGAGGCCGCTGTCGCCCCGTGCTAAAATCAGTTTTTGTCCCTGCCCTGCCGCAGGGACCGGCGCGCCGGCACGTCCCCGCGCTTCCGCGTCCACCGTGCCGGCCGGTGACGCCGTACAGACTCTGCCAAGGATCATCCCGTGAGCGATTCTCCTTTTACCCGTCCCGTCATCCGTCCCGATGCCGACATCCTCGCCCGTGTGCCCGGCCTCTGCCTGGGCTGTCTCGTCCATGAAGTGGAGGTCGAACCCAGCCGCCCCGACTGTCAGGACTATCTGGACAACGAGCTGGCCCCCCGTCTCGTGGCCCGCATGGAAGGCGAGCCCCTGGCCCAGTGGCCCAACCTGGGGCCCTCGCGTGCGGGCTGCAAGGCCTGCGGCAAGGACCCCGGCCGTTACCGCATCTCTTCCGAGGCCCTGTACCGCCGCCTCAAGCAGGGCAAGGGACTGTACGCCATCAACAGCGTGGTGGACGCCAACAACATCGCCTCGCTGGAGACGGGCTTTTCCCTGGGCAGCTACACCCTTGCCAATCTCCGGGGCGACATCACCTTCCGCCGCGGCCTGCCGGGCGAGACCTACGAAGGTATCGGCAAGGGCGGCCTCAATCTGGAGAACCTGCCCCTGCTGGCCGATGCGCTGGGCCCCTTCGGCAGTCCTGTCAGCGATTCCACCCGCGCTCTGGTGGATGAACGGACGCGCGTCTGTCTGACCATCATCTACGGTTTTGACGGAGCGGCCCCCGTGGAAGAGGCGCTGCGCATCAGCGCCGCCGCCTTCGCCCGCTTCTGCCGCTGCCGTCCCCTGTGCGATCCCTGGTGCGTCCAGGGCTAGGACATCCCCGGCAGCCGCAGCGGCTCCCAAACGCCGTTTGCCTGCGCCGGACGATTTTACCCTTCTTACCGGAAGGCCCCCGTCACGGGCCGTACCGGCCCCCTCAAGGAGCCCCCATGACCGATCTTTCCTGCTTCAAGGCCTATGACATCCGCGGCAAGGTGCCCGATCCCCTGTCCCCCGAGCTGGCCTTTGCCCTGGGCCGCGCCGTAGCCGAACATTTTGCCGCCCGGCGCGTCGTCCTCGGCTATGATGCCCGTCTGAGCGGCCCGGTGCTGCACGCCGCGCTGGCCGCGGGCCTGCATCAGGCCGGGGCCCGGGTCTTCAGCCTGGGCATGTGCGGCACCGAAGAGATCTACGATGCCGCCGCCCGGCAGGACTTCGACGCCGGCATCATGATCACCGGCAGTCACAACCCGGCCGACGAGAACGGCTTCAAGCTGGTGCTGCGCGGCGCCCGGCCCGTGAGCGGCGATTCCGGCCTGCACGACCTGCGCGACCGCGTGGCGGCCCAGCTGGCCGCGGGCGTGAACCTGCCTGCGGACAAAACCCCGGTGACGCCGGTCAGCTTCCGGCAGGAGTACGTCCGCCGCATCCTGGACTACACCGGCGCCGCCGCGCAAAAGCCCCTCAGGATCGTGGCCGACGCGGGCAACGGCTGTGCCGGTCTGCTGCTCAGGGAGCTGGCCCCGCACCTGCCGCACGAGTTCATCTTCTGCCAGATGGAGCCCGACGGCACCTTCCCCAACGGGGTGCCCAATCCCCTGCTGCCCGAAAAGCGCGCCGCCACGGCCCGGGCCGTGCGCGAACACAAGGCCGACCTGGGCATCGCCTGGGACGGCGACTTTGACCGCTGCTTCTTCTACGATAACGAAGGCAACTTCATCGAAGGCTACTATCTGGTGGGCCTGCTGGCTTCCGAGCTGCTGCCCCGCTTCCCCGGTGCCAGGATCATCTACGATACCCGCGTCTACTGGAACACCCGCGAACTCATCCAGGCGGGCGGCGGCATCCCCGTCATGGGCAAGACGGGCCATGCCTTCATGAAGGAACGCATGCGCGCCGAAGATGCCGTCTATGGCGGCGAGATGAGCGCCCACCACTACTTCCGCGACTTTGCCTACTGTGATTCCGGCATGCTGCCCTGGCTGCTGGTCATCGCGGCCATGCAGCGCCACGGCAAGCCCCTGGCCGAGCTGGTGCGCGAACGCATGGACGCCTGGCCCTGCAGCGGCGAGATCAACCGCCGCGTGGCCGACGCCCCGGCCCTGATGCGCAAGATCCGCGACCACTACGCCCCCGCCGCCACCTATGAAGACGCCATCGACGGCGTCAACCTGGAGTTCGGCGACTGGCGCTTCAACCTGCGCATGTCCAACACCGAGCCCCTGCTGCGCCTCAACGTGGAGAGCCGTGCGGACAGGGCCCTGCTGGAAGAAAAGACCGCCGAGCTGCTGGCCCTCATCGACGCCGGTCTGTGATTTGGGATGGGCGAGGGGAGGAGGGGCCCTTTTTGAAAAAAGGTCTCCCTCCTCCCCTCGCGCTCCCCTCCTCCTGCCAAAAACGTTTACTCTGGTCACCGGCAGGACAGGGAAGAAGCGACGGGGAGCACACGGCTGCCGGTCTCCCGGTGATACGCAAGAGGGTTTTCCCATGTCTGCCGCCGCAATTGCCGCTATGCCGGTCTCCCGGTGATACGGGGAAAATGCCTGCCGGCCGCTTTCGGCCTGCGTGACGGCACAAAGGGCTGCAACACGATGACAGCGCCTGCGAGGCAGCGACGGAGACCATCAGGCCAGACCCAAAGAAGGTTTTTTCGGGGTGGGGAGAGTTTGAGAGGGGGAGGGGCAGTTTTTGCCCCAAAAACGCCCCTCCCCCTCTCAAGCCCTGTCGAACAGAAAACGAACCACAGGGAACCAGGTCATGGAAAAAAGCAAACTGGCCGCCGCCATGTTCATCGTGGGCAGCATCGGCCTCTTCGTCCACTACATACCGCTGCCCCCGGCGGTCATCGCCTGTGCCCGGGCCGTCATCGGCACCCTCTTCCTGCTGCTGGTGCTGCGCCTGAAAAAAACGCCCCTGCACGGTCAGGCCATCCGCAAGAATGCCCTCTGCCTCCTGCTCTCCGGCGCGGCCCTGGGCTTCAACTGGATTTTCCTCTTCGAGGCCTTCCGCCATACGGGCATCGCCGTGGCCACGCTCTGCTATTACATGGCGCCGGTCTTCGTCATCCTGCTCTCGCCCCTGGTGCTCGGCGAACGCCTGACCCGCCGCAAGATCGTCTGCACCCTGCTGGCCGTGCTGGGGGCCGTGTGCATCTCCGGCGTGTTCACCGGCAGCCGGCAGGACCCGCGCGGCATCGCCTTCGGGCTGGCGGCCGCCCTGCTCTACTGTTCCCTCATCCTCCTCAACAAGCGTCTGCGCGGGCTGGATACGCTGGAGACCACCTTCTGCCAGCTCTGCACCGCCGCCCTGGTCATGCTGCCCTATGTGCTGCTGGGCGGACATCTGCACGGTCTTGCTCCCGCGCCCTCCACGCTCTTCCTGCTGCTGGTGGTGGGCATCGTCCACACCGGCCTGGTCTATATCCTGTTCTTCTCGGCTGTGGGCCGTCTCCCGGCCCAGACCACGGCAGTGCTCAGCTATGTGGATCCCGTCACCGCCATCCTGCTGGCCACCCTCTTCCTGCACCAGCCCTTCGGCCCGGCGGAACTGTGTGGCACCGTCCTCATCCTGGGCGCCACGCTGGCCAACGAACTGCCGGGGAAAGCCCCTTCCCATTCCTGAGATTAAGGAGATACCATGTCCGGCCTGTTCCACTCCCTTCTGAGCAAAAAGCATGCGGAACCGGAATGCCTCACCGCACAAGGCATCGCCGCCCGTCTGGAACGCATGTTTTCCGAAGCCGCGTCCTACATCATCATTGTTTCTCCCTATATCAAACTGAATCTTCGCCTTCGTGATATTCTCGGTGAAAAGAAAAAAGCCGGTGTCGACATCACCATTATCCACAAAGGCCCCTTCACGGCCACGGACATCGCGACACGTCATTTCCAGCGCAGCAATTTGCATGCGGCCTGCTTCCTGACGGAAAAGGCGGCCCTTATCGGCAGCATGAACTTGTATGACTACAGCCAGGTCAATAATGACGAGCTGGGGATATACATGGAAAAAGAGGACTTTCCCGGTACTTATGCAACCATCCATGCCGAGGCCCAGCGCTTGTACCGGGACTTCACACCGCCCCTGCCCGCCGCGAAAACGCGCCCTGCCCGCTCCGGCCGAAAGCAGGTCTCATTGGAGCGCGGCAAGTATTACAGCCCGGAAGAGATGAAAAAATTCTTTGCCTTCGAAAATGACCATCGGGGCGGCATCCGGCCGACAAAAAACGGCAATGTCGTGCTGTGTTCGTGGTCCAGAAGCCGCTACACCAACCGGGAAGAGGATGGCATCCTCTATTATCAGGGCCAGAACACCGGCACGGAGACGCAGTTGCTCATCTACGGGAACAAGACCCTGTACGATTGCTTCGAACATTCTGAAGCCCGCATCTTCTTTTTCAGGGATGGTGTGTTCGCGGGGGAAAAATACATCTGCCAGCGTCCTTTTCAAGAAAACGGTAAATGGATCTTCCCTCTAAAGGATAAGTAAGCTCTGCTGCCGGATACTCTCCCTTTTTTGCCGCATCCTGCCCGCCCCCTTTACTCCCGGCGGGCAGTCCTTATCTGTAGGGTCCCGGCGCGTCGGCGACCGGGTGTTTTCAACCAAGGAGTATCCCCATGCAGGTCCTGCTCATCAACGGCAGTCCCCATCCCAAGGGCAGCACGGCCACGGCCCTGGCCACTGTGGCCCAGCAACTGGAAAAGGCCGGTATCGAGACCACCACGCTTCACGTGGGCCACAAGGCCATCCGCGGCTGTATCGCCTGCGGCAAATGTGCCCGGACCGGCCTGTGCGTCTTCAAGGACGATCCGGTCAACGAATGCGTCGAACGCATGCGTGAGGCCGACGGTCTAGTGGTGGGCTCGCCCGTCTACTATGCCGGGCCCAATGCCAGCCTGTGCGCCCTGCTGGACCGCATGTTCTACATGAAGTCCGCCCCCTACGCCTTTAAGCCCGCGGCCGCCGTGGTGAGCTGTCGTCGCGGCGGGGCCAGCGCTTCCTTCGACCGCCTCAACAAGTATTTCACCATCGCCCGCATGCCCGTGGTCTCCTCCCAGTACTGGAACTCCATCCACGGCAACAATGCGGAAGAAGCCGTGCAGGATGCCGAGGGCCTGCAGATCATGCGTACCCTGGGCGACAACATGGCCTGGCTGCTGCACTGCATCGAGGCCGGCCGCAAGGCGGGCATCACCCCGCCTGCCGTGGAGCCCTGGCAGCCCACCAACTTCATCCGCTAGACTGGCCTGGCGACACCCGCACGAGGCATCCGGCGGCACTGCCATGCCCCTGTGCGCCCTGCCCATCAGGCAACAAAAAAGAGGCCCTTTGCGGGCCTCTTTTTTATGGCAGCCTGAAAGCCGCGCTTTACGCTCGTGCAAGACTCCTTCTGCCGTCCCGTGCTACAACGGCGGGATCGTCCCTTCCGGGACGCGGACCATCAGCACCACATTTTCGTGGAAGGAGGAAGCAGGATGAACGCATGGCTGCTCCTGATACTGGCAGGACTGTGCGAGATAGGCTGGCCGCTGGGCCTCAAGTGGGCACAATCGGGCCTGTGGCGTCTGCCCGGCTTCATCACGGCGGGCGTCTGCATGCTCGTCAGCGGTGCCCTGCTCTTCATGGCCCAGAAGCATATCCCCATCGGGACGGCCTACGCCGTCTGGACAGGCATAGGCGCGGCCGGTACCTTTCTGGCCGGGGCCCTGCTTTTCGGCGACCCCGTGCAGCCGCTGCGGCTTGCGGGCATCGCGCTCATCATCGCTGGCGTGGCCCTGCTCAAGCTGGCCTGAGTGTCGGCACATGGAATGGACGGGAAAGGGGCGGACGCCTGAAGGGACCGGCTGTCCGGCATCGGGAAGAGGCCCCGCCCGGCAAAGGATGCGGCAGGGACAACGGCGGGAACGCCGGAGGGCATGGGCGGCGGCATGGCTCCGGCCCTCTGTCCCAAGGCCGGAATGCCCTGTCTGCGGGAGGCACACATGATCATCACCACGGAACGCCTGCACTATCTTTGGGCCGTGGCCGAGACCGGCTCCTTCGCGGCCGCCGGACGCCGTCTGGGCGTGAGCGGCGCGGCCGTGCAGCAGGTCATCCGGCATTTCGAGCAAGATCTGGACGCGCCCCTGTTCCGGCGCAGCCCGGGCCGCAGTCCGGTGCTGACCGACCTGGGGCGGCAATTCTACTTCCACGCCCTGGACATCATCCCGCGCCTGGAGGGGCTGGAGAATCTGGCCGCCACACGGGGCCAGGGGCAGGAAGGGCAGCTGCGCATCGGCCTGCACGGCTTCGTCATGTTCCCGGAGGCGCGGGCCGCGCTGGTGGAACTGCAACAGGCCTTCCCGCTGCTGGAGATATTCCTGTATGACGGCGAGGATTCCGTCCTGCATTGCGACAAGCTGCGCCAGCTGGACAGCAGCGCCCGCCATACGGTGGACATCCTGCTGGCCCCGGCGCGCCTGCGCTACGATCACGGCGGCCAGTCGGTCATGGCCGGGCGCATCATCTGGCGCGTGGTGGCCGCTGCCGACCATCCCCTGAGCCGCATCCGGGGCAGTCTTTCCCTGGACGACCTGTTGCGGCACCGCCAGCTCCTGCCCCTGCCGGGCGTCATCAGTTCCGATGCCTTTTACGACAGTTTCCGCCTCAGCAGCCATCTGGTGCATTACAGCCAGTTCTACCAGTTGCAGGAGATGCTGCTGGCGGGCATGGGCTTTGCGGTCTTCCCGGCCCAGCTGGCCCGCCCTTTTGTGGAACAGGGTCGCCTCAAGCTGCTGGAACTGGACTTTGACGACGGCATCAGCACCACCGCGGTGGAGCTGGCCTGGGTCGAGCCCCTGGGCACGGCCGGTCGCTGGCTGGTGGAACGCCTGCGCGAGCTGCCGACGGAGGAAGGGGGGCGCTGAACCGCGCCGGGCCTACCAGTGCTTGCCCACGGTCATGCCCAGGAAAAGGGCCGCGAAGCCCAGGATGGTCTGGGCGCCGATATTGAACAGCAGCAGAGCCAGACGGGTCTGCCCCAGGGCGAAGGAATCGAAGATCAGGGACGAGAAGGTGGTGAACGAACCCATGAAGCCCACCAGGATGATCAGGCGCACCGTGTCCGAGATGAGCAGGCGCACCGCGGCCAGCTCCCAGATCAGCCCGAACAGGAAGCAGCCCAGCACGTTGACCACAAAGGTCCCCAGCGGATACTGCCGCCCCACCAGCGTGTTGGCCAGTTCCGAAACACCGTAGCGTGCCAGGGCCCCCGCCCCGCCCGCCAGAAAAAGAAGGCCGCAATTGCGCAGCGCCGTCACATCCATCGTCATCCTCCATCATGATCGCAGGCCGGTGGGCCGTATCCGACGCCGCCGCGCCCATCCGCAGCAGGCAGACCTTTACGGCAACGCGCTGACGTCCGCCGCGTCCCGGGCGCACGTCCCCCACGGCAAGGCAGCGGCGGCTTAAAAATGTCAGACGACCGGACTTTGCAATCCCGCGCTTCTGCTTTAGGGGCAGCTGTGGAGCGATGCCCGGCAACATCCGGTCCCTGCCTGCGATGCCACGCCCCAACAGAGACGTGGCCCACGCCGCCGCTCCGCTGTCTGCCGCCCCGGCAGGCCATGATCCACATGTTCCCGTACTGAAGTCGTCTGACCGGGAGGTCCCATGTTCCCCTTGCTGCACGGACGCCGCTGGTGGCATTTTCGCCGTTTTGAGGGTTTGCTGCTTTCCCTCGTCTGCATGTTCCTGCTGAATATCATTTTTCCCGGAAAAATCTATGGCGGTACGGCCCAGGCCTGCTACCTGCCCCTGCAACTGCTGGCCGGGATCAATCTGTACGGCCGCCTCCGGCCGGGCTTTTGGGCGGCGGCCCTGACGGCCGCGGGCATCCTGGCCCTGCATCCCTTCCAGGCGCTGTCCTCCATGCCCCGGGCGCTCCAGTTCAGCCTGCTTTTGCTGCACGGTCTGTTCTTCTTCATCATCCTGCTGGAAGTCTTCATCCAGCTTTACCGCGCCCAGACGCACCGCCTGCACCTGGATGCCCGGCAGACCCTTTGCGCGGGCCTTTCCGGCCTGCTGCTCATCGGCTACAGCGGCTTTTTCCTCTTCCTGCTGCTGGAGAACTTCCAGCCCGGTTCCTTCCGGGGCCCCGATCCCGGCGGTGTGAGCCTGCAGGATCTTTTCTACTTCAGTTACATCAGCCTCATGACCATCGGCTACGGCGACATCACGCCCGTCTCCTGGGCCGCGCGCAATGCCACCGTGCTGGTGTCCCTGTCCGCCAACATCTACTCGCTGGTGGTCATCGCCTCCATCGTGGGCCGCACCTTTGCCAGCCGCCCCGGCCAGAAGGCGGACAAGGAGCCCGCCCCCAAAGAAAATCCGTAGCGGTACCACAGGGATACTTCCGCCATCCATGTTCCGTATGAAAAGGAAGGGCGTCGTCCCCACCCCGCAGCGCACGACGGATACAGCACACACCTTCCCCTGCCGCCGTGCCCCGTCACAAGGCCCTACACGCGGCGGCGGAACATCCACACCGCCACGCAGACGCAGACCACGGTGATGGCGCAGATCTTGAGCAGGCTCACCGAAGCGGCCTCGAAGGTGATGTCACGCAGGAACACGCCCTGCACCAGGGTGGTGAAATGGCGGATGGGGTTGAGCTGGCTGCCGTGCTGCAAAAACATGGGCATGTTGATGACCGGAGTCACGGCCCCGGAAAGCAGGATGCAGGGCACGCCCACGGTGAAGGCGCCCAGAAAGGCCTGCTGCTGGGTGGAGGACAGGGAAGAGATCATCAGGCCGATGCCGCCCGCCGCCAGCGAGAAGATGAAGATGGCCACGTAAAGCAGCACGACGGAGCCCGTGAAGGGCACGCCGAAACCGAAGACCGAGACCAGCAAAAAGATGGTGCCGTGGGCCAGCCCCACCACGCAGCCGGGGATGAGCTTGGCAAGGGCGATCTCGGTGGGTGTGGCCGGCGAGACCAGCAGCTGGTCGAAGGTGCCCGCCTCGCGCTCGCGGGCGATGGACAGGCCCGTCACCACCAGCCCCAGCATGAAGCTCAGCATGCCGATGAGGTTGGGCAGGAAGAACCACTGGAACTCGAAATTGGGGTTGAACCAGCTGCGCTGCCGGATGTCCAGGCTGCCGCCGCCCGCCAGCGCGGCCTGCCTCCCCAGCGGTGTCTGCGCGGCCACCTCGGCCAGCATGACCTGCACATAGTAGGCCGCGATCTGGGCCGCGTTGGAACGCCTGCCGTCCAGCAGCAGCTGCACGGTCACGGGCTCGCCACGGGCGGCCCTGCGGGAGAGCTCCGCATCGAAGACCATGACGAACAGGGCTTTTTCCTGCTCGATGGCCGGGCGCACCTCCTGCTGACCGCGCAGGAAGAACACATGCCGGAAGGTGGGCGAGCCCTCCAGACGGCGTACGATCTCCCGGCTCAGGGGGCCTTCGTCATGGTCGAGCACGGCCACGTCCACATTGCGCACTTCCATGGTGGCGGCCCAGCCGAACACGATGATCTGCATGAGCGGCGGCACGATGAGCAGCATGCGGGAGATGGGATTGCAGAACAGGACCAGCAGTTCCTTGCGCACGATGGCCAGCATGCGCCGGATATGGAGCAGGAAGGCATCGCGCAGCATCAGACATCCAGCCTTTTGACCAGCTTTTTATAGACCAGCCCCAGCATGAGCAGGGCCAGCAGGCTCATGGCCCCCAGACAGGGCCAGAACAGCTCCCAGACGTCCCCGGTCAGGAAGAGCGTCCGCAAACAGGTATTAAAGTAACGGGCCGGCACCAGATGGGTGATGGCCTGCAGGACGGGCGGCATGCTGTTGATGTCGAACACGAAGCCCGACAGCAGCAGGGCGGGCAAAAAGCCGGAAAAAAGCCCGGCCTCGGCGGCCTGCAACTGGCTGTGCAGGCTCACGGAGATGAGCAGGCCCTGCCCCAGGGCGCAGAGCATGAATACCGAGGAGATGAACAGCAGCGCCCCCACCGAGCCCCGGTAAGGCACGCCGAACAGGGTCACGGCGGCCAGCGCGCACAGGCCCATGCTGAACATGCCCATGCAGTAATAGGGGATGAGCTTGCCGAGCAGCATCTGCCAGCGGCTCACGGGCGTGGCCAGCATGGCCTCCATGGTGCCGCGCTCCCACTCGCGGGCAAAGACCAGCGAGGTCAGCAGGGTACCGATGAGCGTCATGATGACCGTGATGGCTCCGGGTACCAGAAAGCGCTCGCTCTTGGCCGTGGGATTGTACCAGTAGCGCTCCTCTATGCTCACCGGGCCGGCCTGCGGCACCCCGCCCGCCTGCCGGGCCTCCTGCCAGCGCAGCAGCACGGCCTGCGCATAGCTCTGGATGAAGCGGGCCACGTTGGGCTCGGTACCGTCCACGATGAGCTGCACGTCCGCCGTCGTGCCCCGGTCCAGCTGGGCGTCGAACTGCTGGCCCAGCACCAGGATGCCCTGCACGGAGGATTCGCGCATCAGGCGCTCGCCCTCGCGCATATGGCTGATGGAACGGATGACGAAGTGCGGCGAATGGGCAAAGTCCGTCAGCAGGGCCCGCGAATGCTGGCCGCCGCTCTGGTTGAACACGGCCAGCTGCAATACGCCCGCGTCCAAAGTGATGCCGTAGCCGAAGAGCAGCAGGAACAGAAGGGGCAGCACACCGGCCACCAGATAGGACGAGGGGTCCCGCCCGATCTGCTGGAACTCCTTGCCCACCAGGGCCAGCAATTGCCGCACCCAGAGGCGGCGTGACAGACGTTCTTGCATCAGTATTCCCTCTCCCGGCCTGCTGTTGCAGACGCCATCTTTCCTATCCGCTTTCCCGTCCCGCATCCCTGCCGCCCCGGCGCAAGATTCCGGCCCCCTGCCCTATCGGTCAGGGACAGCGCAGGGCCGCGCCCATCAAACGGCTAGGCAGCGCGGCCGTCAAAGCAAGGCGGGGAAGCTGGAGCTACCTTTCCCCCGCAGCCGCATGAGCCATCCCCTATTGCGGGTGCTCGGCATCATAACGCCGGATGCTGGCGATGAAGGCATCTTCCAGCGTGGGGTCCTCAGGCACGCCCGGCAAGCCCCGGCAGGAGGCCTTGAGCTCGTCCGGCGTGCCCATGCTGATCATGGCGCCCCGGTAGATGAGGGCCATGCGGTCACAGTATTCGGCTTCTTCCATGAAATGCGTGGTCACCAGCACCGAGGCACCGGCCTCGGTCATGGCCGTGATATGCTTCCAGAAGTCCCGGCGGGTACGTGCGTCCACGCCCGATGTGGGTTCGTCCAGAAACAGCACCGGCGGCTCGTGCAGGGTGGCGCACAGCAGGGCCAGGCGCTGCTTCTGCCCCAGCGGCAGGCTGTGGGTGCGGCTGTCCAGAAAATCGGTCAGTTCCAGGGCCTGCGCCAGCACGGGCAGCAGGGCCTTGCGGCGTTCCGGGGCCAGACCGTACAGCTCCGCACAGGTCAGGATGTTCTCGCGCACCGGGATGTCCAGATACAGGGAAAATTTCTGCGCCATGTAGCCCAGACGCGAACGCGCCGCACTGCCCGCACGCAGCAGGTCCACGCCGTCCACGCTGCACTGGCCCGACGTGGGCCGCGACAGGCCGCAAAGCATGCGGAAGGTGGTGGACTTGCCCGCACCGTTGGGCCCAAGAAGACCAAAGATCTCCCCGGCGCGCACCGTGAAGCTGATGTGGTCCGCCGCCGTGAAATCCCCGAAGCGCTTGGTCAGCTCCTTGGCCACGATGCGTTCCGGCGCTTCCACGGTCAGTTGCGACACATGCCCGCCGCTCTCGCCGCCTGTCCTGCCGTAGGGCGAAGGCTCCTGATTGAGGCCGCCCACCATGTGCATGTAGGCGTCTTCCAGACGGGCGGGGACGTTCTCGCCCCCGGCCTCGCGCACGGCGGCCCGGGTGCTTTCCGGGGCATCCCGCCCCAGCAGCACGCGGATGCGGCTGCCCTGCATCAGGGCGTCTTCCACGCCCGGCGTCCGCGTCCAGCGGGCCAGGGCCGCCTTGCTGCCCTCGCTGCCCGGCGACACATGGAACACGCGCCCTTCCACCCGGGCGGTGAGCCCCTCGGGCGGGCCGTCGTAAAGGATGCGGCCGCCGTCCAGCATGATGATGCCCGGACAGCGCGCGGCCTCGTCCAGATAGGCCGTAGACCAGATGACGGTCATGCCGTCGTCGCTCAGTTCGCTGACCATCTGCCACAGCTCCTGCCGCGACAGAGGGTCCACGCCCACGCCGGGTTCGTCCAGCAGCAGCACGCGCGGCGCCCCCAGCAAGGCGCAGGCGATGCCCAGTTTCTGCTTCATGCCGCCGGAAAGGCGTCCGGCCAGACGGCGGGTGAACGGCCCCAGCGAGGTGAAGGCCAGCAACCTGTCGAACAGGGCATCGCGGGCCTCGCCCTCCAGACCGCGCAGACGGGCGTGCAGGCGCAGGTTGGCCATGACGGAAAGGTCTTCATACAGGCCGAAACGCTGCGGCATGTAGCCTATGCTGTTGGGCGCGTCCGCCGCCACCTCACGGGCGGGACGACCGAACAGCAGGGCCTGCCCCGCCGCCGGTTCCATGAGCCCGGCCAGCAGGCGCAGCAGGGTGGTCTTGCCCGCGCCGTCCGGCCCCACGAGACCGGTGATGCGCCCTGCCGGGATGCGGGCATCCAGGCCGCGCAGGGCCTCCACGGCCCCGAAGCGCATGGCCAGACCGCGCAGCTCCACGGCGATGCCGCCCTGCGGCGTCGCGGCGTCCTGCACAGCCTCAGGGGTGGCGGCAGCCTGCCGGCCGGCTTTCCCGCTCCGGTCATCGCCATCGGCACGACCATACGCAGACCGGGCCGTGTCCGGCACCCCGGCTGCCCGACGCCGCCACCAGGCGGACCAGAAGGACATTAGGGCTCCACCAGGGTCACGGTCACGGGCATGCCCTGACGCATGACGTTATCGGGATCGTCCACCTGCACCCGCAGACGATAGACCAGCGAGGTGCGCACTTCCATGGTCTCCACGCTCTTGGGCGTGAACTCCGCCGCCGGAGAGATGAAGCCCACCCGGCCCGAAAATTCCTTGTCCGGCACCGCATCCACGCGCACCCGCACGGCCATGCCCGGCTTGATGCGCCCCAGTTGCGGCTCGTCCACATAGACGCGCAGCCACACCGGGTCCACCAGGCTCAGGGTGTACACGGTCTGCCCGGCCTGCACGATGGCCCCGGCCTCGCGGGCACGGGTCAGGACGATGCCGTCCTGCGGCGCGGTCAGCAGCGCATCACGCAGCCGGATCTCCGCCAGTTCCAGTGCCGCCGCCGCGGCATCCACCGCCGCCCGCTGGGCCAGCACCTCTTCCTCGCGGTAGCCGGACAGCAGCATGTCGAGCTGTTCCTGCGCCGAGCGCAGCTCCGCCCGGGCCGACCTGTCCGAACTGCGCGCGTTGTCCAGCTCCTTCTGGGAGATGGCGTTGCGTGCGCGCATGGCGCTGACGCGGTTCAGATTGATGGTCGCATTGTCGGCCACGGCACGGGCACGGGCCACGGCGGCGCGGGCCTGTTCCACTTCTTCCGTGCGGTAACCGCGCTCCAGGCGAAGCAGCTGGGCCTTCTGTCCGGCCAATTGGGCCGCCGTCTGGTCCCGCTGCTGGCGCAACAGGTCGTCGTCCAGACGGGCCAGCTCCTGCCCGGCGCGCACGCTGTCGCCTTCGTCCACCAGCACCTGGGCGATACGGCCATCCACGCGGAAGCTCACATCCACCTGACGGATTTCCACATTACCGTACAGCACCAGGCTCCCCTGCGTCCTGTCCCACAGGAAGTACCAGCCCAGCGCCACGGCCACGCCCACAAGCAGCACCGCTGCCAGAATCTTTTGCCGCATATCTCTCTCCCGCATGGAGCCCGGTCAGGAAGGAAGTCCCCCTGCGCCCCGCAGCCCCGGACACGTCTCCATTCTGGCCCCGGCTTGGGAATCCGGCATGATACCGGCCGGATGCGACCGTCAGGGCCCTCAGGCTAGGCAGCATACGAAGATTGTCCCGCCCTGTCCATCCGGGGCGGGGATGGGGATGGCGGCGATGGCGGGGGAGGAAGGGGCGTTTTTTGTAAAAACTGCCCCTTCCTCCCCCGTACCCCCTCCAACCCCGAAAAAACTTTGCTCCGGTCGGTATGGCAGGTCCCCGTCTTTGAGCGACGGCAGGAGATTCCCGCCCCGGTCCATGAAACAAGAAAGACTGATAGCTGTGCAGGATATAAGGGAAACATAAGCTCTCAGCATCCGGCACGGAAGGTGGAACAAAAGACAGGAGCCCACCGCAGACCGGGGAACACGGGCCGGCGGCTGTACGGCAGGCCATGCCGGACAAGCGAAAGATGAGGACAGGGAAGAAGGGGCAGGAAAAAGACAGGCTCCATGACGACGGCGCTGGGGAAGCGCAGACAAAAAAGCCCGTCGCAGGACACGACGGGCCGGGGAACATGGACAGGAGAGCCGCTGCCGTCAGGTCAGGACAGCGGGGAAAGGGACAGGCTCACGCAGGCATGGCTGCCGCGGGGCCTTTTCCCGGAAGGGTCAGCGGTCTTCCTCCTTGCGCCGGGCGGAAAATTCTTCCAGACGCTTTTCCCCGGGACCCGGGGCAGGACGACGGGGCATTCAGCCGCAACCGCCATTCTTGAAGACCCAGCGCATGACGAGGAACATGACGATGATGCCGATGACGGCGAACAACGGTCCAGGCATATGACCTCCCGGGCATGATGCATGCCCTGTGGTTACGGGTTATCCCGGCAGCTGCGCTTCGGCACGCCAGGCGGCCAGCGCTTCCGGGAAGGGAGAGAGCACGCGTTCCAGCACGCCCTGCGCCAGCGAGATGCACATGCCGTAATTGGTCATGGGCAGCCCGTGGGCCCGGGCTTCGTCCAGCCGGGCCAGCATCTGGCCGCGCGTGATGGCGCAGGCGCCGCAATGCACCACGGCGGCCGCGTCTCCCGCATATTCGGTAAATTCCTTGCCGGCCAGCATGGGGGTCTCCACGGGGCCGCCGGCCAGCCGGGCCAGCAGGCGCGGGATCTTCACGCGGCCGATGTCATCTTTTTGCGCATGGTGCGAGCAGGCTTCCTGCACCAGCACGGTCTGGCCGGGCCGCAGACGGGTCAGGGCCGCCGCCCCCCGGGCCAGATCCACCAGATCGCCCTTGGCGCGGGCCATGAGGATGGAGAACGTGGTCAGGGGCACGGACGGCGGCGTCAGGCGCGCGGCCACATGCACCACCTGCGAATCGCAGACCACCAGATCCGGCGGCTCCCGCAAGGCGGCAAAGGCCTGCGGCAGCTGCTCTTCCGTCACCACAAGGCACAGGCAGCGGCCGTCCAGGCTGTCCCGGATGGTCTGCACCTGCGGCAGGATGAGGCGGCCCTGCGGCGCCCCGGAATCCAGCGGCACCACCAGCAGCAGCGTGCCGTGCTCCGGCAGCAGGTCGTGCACCAGCGGCGGCTGTTTCAGGGCCCCGGCCGGAGCCAGACGGGCCAGCGCCGCCCGGATGCCTTCCAGTCCCCAGCCTTCCCGGGCCGAGGCCCAGAGCACGGGGACCGTCGCGGCAAGGCCGTCAGGACGCCATGCGGCATCACAGGTGTCCGCCGTCCCGCGGCTGTTGACCACCACGGCAAAGGGGATGCCCGCAACGGCCAGACGGGCGGCGGTGTCGGCGTCCACGGCCTCCCAGCAGGGGGCATCCAGCACCAGCAGGGCCACGTCCACCCGGCGCATGGCCCGCAGGCTGCGCTCCACCCGCTGGACGCCCAGCGAGGCGTCCCGATCGTCCAGCCCGGCCGTATCCAGAAAGACCACCGGCCCCAGGGGCGCCATCTCCAGCGTCTTTTCCACCGGGTCCGCCGTACTGCCCGGCGTGGGGGAAACGATGGCCACGTCCTGACCCACGAGCGCGTTGAGCAAGGAAGACTTGCCCGCATTGCGCCGCCCGAACAGACCGATATGCAGGCGCAGGGCCTTGGGACTTTCGTTCATGCCGAACTCCTTCATGCTGGCCGCCGGTCATGCCGGACGACACGCCTTAACTTGTATGCTGAAAATCCTGATACGGAAGCTACGGGAGGCAACAGGACAGGCCCATGCCTTCAGCCGCGCTCCCGGCCTTTCCTTCCAGATATAGGAACGCCACGGGCACCTGTCCATGCCGTCATCATCGAAAGAGCATAAAACACTGCCCCGCCGCACATTCCAGGCCCGCTTGCAGCAGCTCTCCCCGTTCCCTGGCCGTCGCCGCCACAGAAGCCTTTCCTCACCAAAGACAAGGGGGGCCGTTCCACACCTGCCCTGTCACGGACATCCCGGCATGAGGGGACGGATGATGAAGCGGCTCACCCAAGCCCCGTGCCACTCCCCGGAAACATCCCCACGGCCACCCCGCGATGTCCCTGCCCCCGCAGACAAAGACGGGGACCCGCCATACCGGCCGGAACAAAGTTTTTTCGGGGTTGGAGGGGGTACGGGGGAGGAAGGGGCAGTTTTTACCAAAAAACGCCCCTTCCTCCCCCGCCAAAACATCTCGCTCTCCCCTGCCTAAGCTTCCGGCAGCGCATGCTCCAGCCCGGCGCCCGCAATGGCGCGTCGCACGGCGTCCATGTCCACCACAGCCTTGTGGTCGTAGATGCGGTAGGCAGCCCGACGCGCCGCCGGGGTGAAGGAAGGCATGAGCACGTTGCCGCCCGCGGCAAGGCCCTGCCGCTGACCGTCTTCGGGGCGCAGGCTGGCCAGCGCCGTGGTGGCGGGCAGGTTGGCCCAGGGCAGGGCCAGACGCAGCACGGCCATGACCCGCAGGCACAGCTCCGTGGAGCCGCGCGGTTGCCGCCCCAGGGGCGTATCGGCCTGGGGCACGAATGGCCCGGCCCCGCACATGGCCACGCGCATGTCCCGCACCAGCAGGATGTCGTCCACCAGACTTTCGGGGCGCTGACCGGGCACACCGACCATGAAGCCGGAGCCCACCTCATAGCCCAGCTCCGCCAGCCAGGAGAGGGCCCGCAGCCGGTCGGCCAGACGATAGCCGGGATGCAGGGCGGCATAGAGACGGACATCGGCGGTCTCGTGCTTGAGCAGGAAGCGGTCGGCCCCGGCCTCCCGCCACAGGGCGTACCATTCGCGCGGCTGCTCGCCCACGCTCAGGGTCACGGGCAGGCCGAAGCGCTCCTTGAGGCCGCGCACTATCTGCGCCAGCCAGAGAGGGTTGCGGGCCATCTCGCCCGATTGCAGCACCAGCGTGTCCACCCCGGCGGCCACGGCCTGTGACGCGGCCCGCAGCAGCTCCGCCGCCGACAGGCTGTAGCGGGACAGACGCCTGTTCTCGTGGCGCAGGCCGCAATAGCGGCAGTTGCGGCGGCAGACATTGGAAAATTCCAGCAGGCCGCGCACATGCACATGCCGCCCCTTGTGCCGCAGGCGACACTGGTGCGCCAGGGCCTGCAACTCCGGCCAGGGCAGGTCGAAAAGCAGCTCGCGCACTTCGGCCCGGGAAAGGGAGGGGATGGAAGCGGGGGCCGCGGACGGAGAGACAGACTCGGGACAGGCCGTCACGGGGGAAGACGGTGCGGGTTCCGGCATGGCGGGATCTCCTGGAAAGACTGGCGGGACAGGAAGGGCCCTGCCCGGCGGGATGGAGGAAGGAAAAGGCGGCAAACGCCACGGGGAAAGCCCGGGGCCGCTCCCGGCAGACAGGAGCAGCCCCGGAAAAGGCTGTTGGCCTAGAAGCGGAAGTCCCGCTGCCCGGCCTCGATGGCGCTCAGGCACCGGATGGTGCGGGCGCGCACCTTGTCGCTGGGGATCTTGTCCAGCTCCTTCCGGATCATGTCCAGGCCCACGGCCCGGGTGGCGGGCGAGGCGTAGTCCTGCAGATATTCCTTGAGGGTCAGCAGGGCATTGGGATGACAGCAGTTGAGGATCTGGCGGCTCTTGCACAGGCTCATGAAGCGGTCGCCGGTGCGGCCCTCGCGGTAACAGGCCGTGCAGAAGCTGGGGATGTGGCCCTGATCCATGAGCCAGCGGACAACCTCGTCCAGGGTGCGGCGGTCGCTGACATCGAACTGGGCGGAGTTCTCGTCTTCGGGCTCGGGCTCGCAATAGCCGCCCACGCTGGTGCGGGAGGCACCGCTGATCTGCGAGACGCCCAGGGGCAGCACCTTTTCGCGCACGGCCTGGCTCTCGCGGGTGGAGATGATCATGCCGGTATAGGGCACGGCCACGCGGATACAGGCACAGATGCGGGCAAAGGTCTCGTCGTCGATGCCGTTGTCGAAAACGTCGGGATCGATGTCGTCGGCCTTCTTGATGCGCGGCACGCTGATGGTGTGCGGGCCCACGCCGTGCACGGCCTCCAGATGCTCGGCATGCATGAGCAGGGCCGCAAATTCGTAACGATAGCCTTCCAGACCGAAGAGCACGCCCAGACCCACGTCGTCGATGCCGCCCTGCATGGCGCGGTCCATGGCTTCGGTATGCCAGGCATAATCATGCTTGGGGCCCGCGGGGTGGAGCTTTTCGTAGCTCTGCTTGTGGTAGGTCTCCTGGAACAGGATGTAGGTGCCGATGCCCGCATCCTTGAGCATCCGGTATTCTTCCACGGTGGTGGCCGCGATGTTCACGTTGACGCGGCGGATGGCCCCGTTCTTGTGGCGGATGCCGTAGATGGTGCGGATGCAGTCGAGGATGTAGCCGATGGGGTTCATGGTGGGGTGCTCGCCCGCTTCCAGGGCCAGACGCTTATGGCCCATGTCCTGCAGGGCGATGACCTCGCGGGCCACTTCCTCCTGGGTCAGCTTTTTGCGGATGATGTGCTTGTTGCGGGCGTGGTAGGGGCAGTAGACGCAGCTGTTGACGCAGTAATTGGACAGGTACAGCGGCGCGAACATGACGATGCGGTTGCCGTAGAACTCGTGCTTGATGCGGTTGGCCAGCCGGTACAGGGCCTCTACCCTGTCCGGCAGCTCACAGGCCAGCAGGACGGAGGCTTCCCGGTGGCTCAGGCCTTTGCAGAGCGCGGCTTTGGCAAGGATGCTGTCGATGAGCCCGGCATCGCGGGCGTGTTCCGCCGCCCAGGCAAGGGTCTCCTGCACCTCTTCGTGATCTATGAATTCTTCGGCATGCAGGGAATGGGGATCATACATGGCAAACCTCTCTGGCGTGCGCCGTTTTCGGACAGGACACAGGGCTCGACAGAGAGGAACGGAAACCGTCCCAGGGTCAGGTGGCCCCCTTTCCGCAGACGGCAGGATGGCTAGAATTTGTGTTCGTAAGGATAGGGAGAAGCGGCGAACATCTCTACATCACGGGGATTGGGGAACGTCCCCGCCTCCACCAGACGGCGATACCCGGCGGACTGGTCTGCCCAGCGGGTATGCAGCAGTTTTTCGGAAAGCGGGCCCAGCGGCCGCTTGAGATAGGCGGCATACAGTTCCCTGACCTGGGCGTTGTCCTGCGAGGCCCGCACGGGAAAGGCGGCATCCGCGCCGTAGACACCGTGGATGCGGTCCAGCATGTAGTCCCTGATGTCCCGGAACCTGGCCACAGCCACACCGGCCATGCGCAGGCTGATCATGGCACCGCCCGCGACCACGCAGGCCGCACGCAAGAAACCGCGACGGGTCAGATGCATCATCTTCATGGTGTATCCTCCTAAACTTCCGCGCGGTCAAGGCGTTGCCGCAGCGAGGCATACAGGCTGGTGGCCCGGCGCCGGGCCTGCTCCAGCAACGTGGGCATGATAGGCTGCCCGCCGCCGCAGACGCAACCTCCGGGACAGGCCATGAATTCGATGAAGTGATACGGAGACCTGCCCGCGCGCACCTCGTCACACACTTTTTTGAAACGCTTGGCTCCGTGGACCACAGCCACACGCAGCTCCGTGCCTTTGATGGTCAGCGTGGCTTCCTTGAGGCCGTCCAGACCGCGCACGGTCTTGAAATCCCAGCTTTGGGGCTTGCTGCCCGTGATGGCTTCATAGGCGTAGCGCAGGGCGGCTTCCATGACACCGCCGCTGACGCCGAAGATGGTGGCCCCGCCCGACGATTCGCCCATCAGGCTGTCGCGGCCGCCATCGGGCAGCGAGGCAAAGTCGATACCGGCTTTCTTGATGAGCCAGGCCAGCTCACGGGTCGTGATGGTGGCGTCGATGTCGCGCCGGCCGCTGGCCGCCAGCTCAGGCCGCAAGCCTTCGTATTTTTTTGCGATGCAGGGCATGATGGAGACGGTGTAGACCGTGTCGGGGGCATAGCCCATACGCTCCGCGCCGTAGGTCTTGGCCAGGGCCCCGTTCATGCCGATGGGCGACTTGCAGGACGAGAAGTGCGGCAGCAGGTCGGGATAAAAGGTCTCGGCATATTTCTGCCAGCCCGGGCAGCAGGACGTGAACTGGGGCAGGTCGCGGCGCGCGGCCAGACGCTCCACGAATTCCGAGGCTTCTTCCCATATGGTCACGTCCGCGGCGAATTCCGTATCCCAGCAATGGGCGAAGCCCAGGGCCTTGAGTGCGGAGAGCATCCTGCCCGTGCTGACCGAGCCCACCGGCAGGCCGAAGCAGTCGCCCAGGGCGTAACGCACGGCAGGCGCGGGCATGGCGATGCAGCGGACATCCTTGCTGGCAAGCTTCGCTTCCAGCTCGGGGACCCAGCTCTGTTCCTCATAGATGGCCAGCTCCGGACAATGGGTCAGGCACTGGCCGCAGTTGATGCAGGCTTCGGGATGCGGGATGGCGTGCTCCCGCCCCACCTCGCCAAAGATGGCCCCCGTGGGGCAGTACTCCTGGCAGGTATCACAGCCGACGCAACGTTCGGCATCGATCTGCACGAACGGCAGGGTACCGGGATGCGGCCCCGGCTGCGGCACATGCGGCACATAGCCGATATGCTCCATCTCGATGCGCTTCATGAATCCTCCTTGGGGGAAAGCTCCTGCCCGGCGGCAGTAAGCAGGACGCTGCGTACTTTCACACCGGGAATGTTCCCCAGTTTTCCGGTCATCGCCCCGAGGGCATCCGTACTGCCGTCCACCAGCAGGGCGATGATGCTCAGGCCCCGCTCACGGTACGGCACGCCCATGCGCCCCACCACCAGATCGGCATACTGGCTGATGACGTTGTTGACGGAAGCCGCCCGGGCCTGCCTGTCGTGGATGGCGAGGGCCACCACACCTATCCGTTTTTCCTGACTGACCATGTCGTATCCGTGTCCCCAAGACGGTGACGCGCGGCGGCACGGCCCCGGCGCCCGGTGCGCCGGTCATGGCCGGCTTGCGGCCCGCCCCTGCGGGCCCGCCGCACGTGATATGCCTGCACGCTGCCCCTGCCTGCGCCGGATGCCGGGGCCCTGAAAGCAATCAGGGGATACCGGTGGCAAGTCGGCATCCCCTGAGCGGTCTCCCCGACTGCCAAGAAGAGGAAGACAGGAGGCGTATGCAATCGTGTTATTTTTTATAAAAACGTGTTACCAGCTTTGTAGCCTCCCCTCCGGCCTGTGTCAAGGGAGGCAGAAAAAAAGCCGGGAAGATGATCATGGATCATCCTCCCGGCACAGAGCGTCGTCATCTGCCTGCCGCCGGTCCGGACGGGCGTCCCGTCAGCGACGGCAGGTCACAGGCAACGGGGACCTGGCCCCCGGTTACACCTTGCCCTTGGTGGCAAAGTTCTCCACGGCCTTGGCACCCTTGGCGGCGGGCATCACCACACCGGCGCCGCCCACGCAGCCGCCCACGCAGGTCATGACCTCCACCAGGTTGCCGGGGCAGCCGCCCTTGACGAAGGACTGCAGCTTCTTGAGGCCCTGGGGAGAAAGGCCGTTGATGGCCACGGGACGCACCTCGAAGCGGTCGCCCACCAGCTTTTCCACAGCGGCGGACACGCCGCCCGCGATGGCATAGCCGCGCGCCTCGTTGCTGGGGCGCTCCAGCTCGTGCTCTTCGCACTCTTCCACCACGATGCCGCGGGCATTGAACAGGGCGCCCACTTCTTCGAAGGTGAGCACGTAGTCCACCATCTCGTCGTGCAGGCCTTCCTGGCGCTTGGCCACGCAGGGGCCGATGAAGACCGTCACGGTGTCGGGATGGCGCTCGCGGGCGATCTCGGCCGTATAATGCATGGGCGTGGCGGTCTCGGACACATGGGGCAGGAGCTCGGGCGCGTGGCGGCGCACGGCTTCCACATAGGCCGGGCAGCAGGAGGTGGTCATGAAGGTGTCGCCGCGTTCCATGCGTTCCACGAATTCCGCGGCCTCACGCTGCGAGGTGACGTCGGCGCCCAGGGCCACTTCCATGACGTCGCTAAAGCCCAGACGGCGCAGGGCCGTGACGATGCGGGCCGGGCCGCCGGGGAACTGGCCCACGATGGCCGGGGCCATGAGGGCCGTCACATGGCGGCCGCTGGCCAGGGCACGGAGCACGGGCAGCACTTCGCTGCGCTCCATAACCGCACCGAAGGGGCAGGCGCGCATGCAGCGGCCGCAGCTGGTGCACTTTTCAAAGTCGATCTCGGCGCGGCCCTTGTTGCCCTTGTGGATGGCGCGCACCGGGCAGGCCGCCTCACAGGGGACATTGAGGCGCACGATGGCATGGTAGGGGCAGGCGTCCATGCACATGCCGCAGTTGCGGCACTTTTCGGGGTCGATGGTGGAGCGGCCGCGAGAGAAAGAGATGGCCCCAAAGCGGCAGCTGCCGATACAGGAACGCGCCACGCAGCCCTGGCAGGCGTCGGTCACATAGTAACGGGCACGCATGCAGCCCTGGCAGGCGATGTCACAGACCGTCAGGATGGGCCAGTTGGGCTCCTTGCGCTCCAGGGCCTCTTCGGCATAGGTGCGCAGGGGGATGGAGTCGTCCGTCTCGTCTTCGAGGCGGAAGCCCATGGCGGCACGCAGGCGTTCGCGCAGGATGGCGCGGTCCTTGTAGATGCAGCAGCGGCTCATGATCTCGCTGCCGCGCGGGCGCATCAGCAGGGGGATGCGGTCCACGTCTTCCGGCAGGGTCCCGGCCCAGAACGAAAGGGCCAGACGTTCGATGACGCCGAGGCGCAGCGAACTCAACATGTTGTCAGTCTTGGTAGCGGGCATGGTCTCTCCTTGCGGTGGAACGTCCGATAGGATGTTCGTCCGAAGACAGGCAAATGGCGATGGCCGGGACATCCGGCACCAGGGACAGGCGCCTCGAACAGGCGCGACAGGACAGGAGCGGCTCCCCGGACGCACGGGGCCGGGAGGCTGGCCGCTGCGCACGGGAAGAAGGATGCACGGCAGGGTGCCGTGCCGGGATGACTGTTTAATTAAACAAACAAGATTTGCAATAATAGCGAATATTTTCACATATTGCAAGAAGGAGCCCAACGCCCCTGCGGGCCGGGAAAAATGCCCGCATCCGCCGCTAGCGGCGACCGGGGACGGGCTTGCGGCTGCGCATGAGCGGTTTGCCCAGGTGCATGTCCTGGGCGATGGCTTCCACCTCGCGGGCACGCTCGTCCGTACCGCGCATGACCACCATCACCAGATAGAGCTTGCCGCTGCGCTCCATGCGGGTGCGCAGGCCGCGCCCTTCCAGACGCTGGCGCAAATCGTCCACGATGCCGGGATCGCGAAACGCCCCCAGCTGGAAGACGAAATCATATATGTCGGTGGGCGTTGGCGGCGGCGCCTTTTCCCCCGCGGGCACGGCAGGCTGCATGCCCGGAGGCATGGGCGGATAGGCGGGGGCCCCTGCCGCTGCAGGTTTGGGGGCCTGGGCAGCCGGCAACGGCGGCGAAACAGGCTCCAGACGCGCGCCGGGCTCGGCACGCAGGGCACGGGAAAAACGCAGCTCCGAGGCCGCCAGCACCGAGGCTTCGACCAGGGCATCCTCTGAGTTCTCGGCATCAGCGGCCGTCTGGGCTTCGCCCGCGGCGGCGCTCTCTTCCTTTTCCCCATCCGTGGCGGCCGCCGCGGCCAGGGCCGCACGGGATTCCTCAAGGCTGCTGGCCCACTGGGCACGGCCTGTCATCACACCGCCAAGATACGCCAGCACGAGGGCCGCCAAAAAAAGCACGCTGGCCGTCACCAGGACCGGCAGGGTCACTTTCAGCCCTGCGGCGGGCGTCTGCTGGGAAGTATCCTGCGCACGGCGGGACGAAGACATGGCGGCTCCTTGGAAAACGGCGTGTTGGGAAAAAGGCGGACAGTCCCGCCCGACTGATTCCTATACCAGCCGGGACGGGCAGCGTAAAGGCCCCTCCTCTCCCGCTCCTCCGCCCTTCCGCCTGCAATGCCTTGCGGCCCCGGCGGGCCTTTGCTACACCTACAGCATGCCGCACGCTGCTGTGCGGTCCGATCCTGCCAACTACGGCCGACGTGCCGTCCCAGCCCTTCGGGACTGCAACCTGACGAGGTCCGACATGTTCCATCCCTGCCGTCTGCTTGTTTTTCTGACCCTTGTGTTCGTCTCCCTGCTCGCGTCCTCCCCGGCCTTCGCGGCCAGAGACACCCCGGAAGACGAAAAAAGCCTGACCATCCGCAACGAAAGCGCCGAAGAGCTGCTGAGCATCCGCTTCACTGTGGGCAACCAGGCCAACTATGCCCGTCTCGACCTCCTGCCCGGCGGCGAAGACCAGCTGCTCAATCCCGGCGGCACCGCCGACCTGCGCATGGATATGGGCCTGTATCTGTGGGACTTCAACAAGGTCCGTCTGGCCGGCGTCCAGAGCCTGACCCTGTGCGGCGAACACCATCCCTGCCTGCTGGTCCGCGGCCTTGACGGCAAGATCAGCCACGTCAACGGCACGGAAAAATCCCTGCTGCCCGCAGAAGATGCCCGGCCCGTCTGCGCCCTGAGCAAATTCCGGCCCGGCATGCTGATGAAGGACGCCTGCGCCCTGCTGGAAAAGGACCCCCTGCGCGATGACGGCGGCGCCGTGCTGACCAGCCTGGGCTTTGCCGACATGGTCTGGGCCGCCCGCCTGACGCCCTACACCCCCGGCGATGACAATGTGGAAGCCTTCCCGGTCAAGGCCGGCGGCGAGGTGCTGGAGCATGTGGAACTGCGCCAGAAGCTCAGCGACCAGCGCCTGGACGCCCTGCTGGCCAGCCTTTACAACATGGGCTACCGCCCCTGGCAGGCCGAGCTGCCGGGCCTGGACATGAATTTCACCGAGATGCCCGTGGCTGACCAGAAGCGCCAGATGGAGATCCTGCACATGGCTCTGGGCATGCTCATGAACGCCCCGCGCGGTGACGCCTGCATCATGATGGCCCCCGGCGACATGCTGCCCGACCTCATCAGCGATACCCCCCGCAAGGACGTGCAGCTGTTCACCATCACCGTGCGCCGTCCCACCGCCACCCTCATCGTGGACATGACCGCGTACAGCGCCTCGTTCTAGCAGATACGGACGAACCTGCCCAAAGGGCCTCCGCTCCCATCCGGGAAGGAGGCCCTTTTTTTGCGCCATCATGCAGGGCGAACAGGTCCCCCAACCAGACGACATGCCGCGAGGGCAGCCTTTCATCGTGCTGCCACGGCGAACAGCGACCGGGCGAACGGCCCGTACGCCCCTCCTTCCCCGCGGCCCGCCGGAAAAACAAAACGCCCCCTTTGCAGGGGGCGTTTGCATTCCAAAGATGCGGGCCAGGCTTACAGCTTGCCGGCGCGCATGTCGCGCAGCCACTGGTACCAGCCTTCCAGGCCGGAACCGTCACGGCAGGAGACCTCGAACACGGCCAGTTCCTTGTTGAGGCGGGTGGCGAAATCCCGCGCCCGTTCGCGGTCGAAGTCCACATAGGGCAGCAGGTCCACCTTGTTCAGCACCATGGCCTTGGCCAGGTTGAACAGCAGGGGATACTTTTCGGGCTTGTCGTCGCCTTCGGTCACGCTCAGCAGGGCCACCTTGGCGTCTTCGCCGCAGTCGAATTCCACGGGGCAGACCAGGTTGCCCACGTTCTCGATGAACAGGATGTCCACGCCGTCCAGGTCCAGGCTCTCCATGGCCGTCATGATCATGTTGCTGTCCAGGTGGCAGCCGCCGTCGGTGTTGATCTGCACGGCCTGGGCGCCCGTGGCCGCCACGCGGCGGGCATCGTTGTCGGTCTGCAGGTCGCCTTCGATGACGGCCATGCGGAACTCGCCGGCCAGGTCATGCAGGGTGCGTTCCAGCAGGGTCGTCTTGCCGGCGCCCGGCGACGAGATCAGGTTCAGGGCCAGGATCTTGCGCTCACGCAGCTTCTCGCGCACGCTGGCCGCGATCTTCTCATTGGCTTCCAGAACGTTGCGCACCACAGGAATTTGCATCGTTTCCTCCCGGAACTCCGGCCCTTTTCCTCAGGGCCCGCCTGGCGGCAGTATGGCCGCAGGCCGTCGGTTTATGAATCCTGGCCCCCGCTGACGGAGGCTTCCAGATGACTGATCTGCAGCTCCTTGCCCTGCACCACCGTGTGGCCTGCCAGGGCGCCGCACGCCGGACACGGCTGCCAGAGGGCTTCCTGCCCCTCGCCGCCGAAGGTCTGCCCGCAGGTGGAGCAGCGCAACAACAGGGGGATGGTCACCAGTTCGAGCCGGGCGGCCGCATGCGGCCCGCCCTGCACCAGGGCCTCGAAGCAGAATTGCAGCGAGTCCGGCACCACGCCGGCCAGGGCGCCGCATTCCACACGGATGAGGTCGAGCCGGTCACAGCCCTGTTTGGCGATCTCTTCCAGAGCTATGTCCAGGATGCTTTGTGCGATGGACATTTCGTGCATAGTGCGCCGATGCTAGCGCAAAGCCCCCGGCGCGTAAAGGGATTTGGCAAATCTTGCCATTCGGCACAAATCATGTAGAGTTTAGCCGTGCCTGCATATGGGGCCTCATGGCATGCCCCGGCCCGGAAGGCCTTTTGCCCCGCTGCCGTGACACGCGCATCATGAACCGCCACGCGCGATCTTCCGCCGGGCACTTCCCGGCGGACATCCGGCCCAAAGGCACAGGAGCCTACTGGCATGAACAAGATCTTTCTCTGGATAGTCCTCGCGGTCATCATCCTTGGCCTGCTGCTCATCCTGCTCAACACGCGCATGGGGCAGTCCGGCGACGCCCCGGTCCCGGCCGACAACAGCGTCTCCGCCCCTGTGAAGCCCGCGCCGCCCGTTGCCCAGCCCCCCCTGCCCGTGACGCCCGGCACGCCTGCCGACGGTGAAAAGCTGGCCGCTGCCGGGGTCAAGCCTTCTCCCGCTGCCGTGGAGCGCGGCTTTGCTTTCGAGACAGGAGAGGAAACGCCCGCCACGGCGGAAAGCCCTGCCCCCGCAAGTCCGGGCACGACCCCGCTCACCGCTGCCGCCCATGACGAAAAAGCCCCGGCGGCCGCTCCTGCGGCTCCCGCCGCCCCGGCGGAAGTGAAGAAGGCGGAAAAGCCCGCTCCCAAGCCCCAGCCCGCGCCCCGCAAGGCGGCCCCCGCACCCAAGAACCAGACCATCACCAACTTCGTGGTCTTCGTGCGTGACGGCGGCGCCACCATCCGCCTGGACGCCTCGTCCCCCATCCGCTTCAAGCATCTGGAGCTGACCAGCCCCTCCCGCGTGGTGGTGGATCTGCACGGCACCTGGAAGCTCAGCGAACCCGGTGTGCCCAAGGGCGAGATGGTCAAGGACGTGCGCCTGGGCAAGAAGGGCAGCGACACCCGCATCGTCATCGACCTGCACGCCAAGGCCAAGACGCGCTACATCCTGACCAAGGGCAAGAAGCGCCTGGACATCCGTCTGGACAAGACCAAGTAACTTCTCGCAGCATAACGATAAAAAACGGCAGGACCTCCCGGAGATCCTGCCGTTTTTCATAACTGAAAAAGGGAGGCTTTCGCCTCCCCTTCTTTTATTCCTTTTCCATTTCCCTGCCGCGTTCGTCAGCGACCAGCACCGCATCCACCAGCAGGCCGGAAAGTCCCGCCCTGTCGAGGACATTGACCCCGGCGATGGTCAGGCCGCCGGGCGAGCATACCTGGTCGCGCAGTTCCATGAGCGGCGTGTCGCTGCGGGCCGCCATGACGGCCGAGCCTTCGAACAGGGCCGCCACCATGTCGCGGCAGTCCTTGCGGCCCAGGCCCAGGGTGACACCGGCCTGCACCAGCCCCTGCATCATGCCGAACACATAGGCGGGCCCGGCGCCGATGAGGGCCGAGAAGGCCGTGAAACGGGACTCCGGCAGCTCCAGACAAACGCCCAGCTGGCTGAAGAAGCGCAGGATGTCTTCCTTGCTCTCCGCCGGGACCTTGTCGTCGAAGCACAGGGCGAACACGCCCTTGCCCACCAGTGCGGGCGTATTGGGCATGCAGCGCACCACGGGACAGCGTCCGGCCACGGCCGCCTGCAAACGGGCGATGCTGATGCCCGCCGCCACGGAGATCACCACCGTGTCGGGCCCGAACTCGGGCGCCATCTCGGCCAGCAGGGCCTCGATCTGGTAGGGTTTGACGGCCATGACCACATAGCGGGTCTTGCGAGCCAGCTCGCGGGCCGAATCCAGACGGGTGACGCCCGCCGCTTCCAGAGGCGCCATGCGTGCTGCCGTGCGCGTATGGCCATACAGGGTGCAGTCCAGGGAAGAGGCGGCAAGACCGGCCAGGATGGCCCCGCCCATGTTGCCGCAACCCACACAACCGATGCTCATGCTCATGTTCGTTCTCCATCACCGCCACAGGCGGCTGTCAGCCGGGAGGCGCTCCAGACGCTCCCGGAAAGATCACTCCGGCTTGCCGAACTGTCCGGCCCGCAGCTGGGCCAGATGCCAGACGTAGCGCCGCAGGGGCACCACGGCCACGCCCTCGCGGTTCTCCCAGCGCTCCAGGGCCCGCAGGGTCGAGGCGTGCGGATGCCCGATGGCGATGGCGATGCCCTGCTTGCGGGCCAGGCGGGCGGCCTTGTCCAGTGCGGCCAGCACCTTGTCCGTGCCCTGGGGATCGTCCAGAAAGACATGGCGGCTGGCCGTGACGATGCCCTGGCGGACCATGCTGGTCTCCAGCTGGCTGTTGCCGCGGGTGACGCTGTCCAGCACGAACAGGCCGCGCCCGTAGGCCAGACCGGCCAGCATGCGGCAGGCATCGCGTCGTCCGGTGAACCCGGAACCCATATGGTTGTTGAAACCCAGGGCCGTGGGCACCTGCGCCAGCGCCTTGTCCAGAGCGTGTTCCATGGCATAGGCGTCCATGTCCGTCTCCAGCGCTCCGGGGCCCGGATTGGGCGCGGTGCCGTTCTTGCGGGGCATGGCCTCCATGGGCATGTGCAGCAGGACGTCCAGCCCCATGTCCCGGGCCACCTGCTGCACCGGACGGCGGGCAGCGGCATGGGGCCACAGGGCCAGGGCCACGGGGAACGGCAGGCTGGCCAGCTGCTCCGCGGGCTCCAGCTTCTGGCCCATGTCGTCGATCACCAGCACCAGAGCAGGTTCGGGCATGGGCCGGGAAAGCGTGGCCAGCATGGTCTCCCAGCCGGGGAAATGCAGGACGAGGCAGGTGCGGCCGTCCACATCGGCTTCCAGCACCCCGTCGTCCGTCCAGCGCAGTTGCGGCATGGGGACGTCATCGGCCAGCAGGCGCTCGCCGTCAGGGCCGGTACGCAGGGCCTCCTGGCACAGGCGCTCCTGCAGGGCCAGGGCCAGACGCAGGGGAGCGCCGTCCCCTTCCACACGGTAATGCCGGGCCTCCTGTTCCGAAAAGCCGGGCATGGTCAGCAGACGGCAGCCGGGCATGACCCGGGACAGGGTCTGGCGCATCAGATCGTCCAGACGGTCCCGGTGCCGCAACCAGTCACCGGTGGCCAGCACGGGCTGCCCGTCCTCGGCCACCAGCACGGCGCCTCCCTCCCGGGAGGCCAGCCACAGGGACAGGCCCAGACACAGGCAGAACCACAAGATACCGCCCACCAGCAGGCGGGTCGACGCACACGGCCCCCCGGAGAGGCCGTCGTGATCGTCGCCGCTCGGGGGGCCGGGATGTAAGAAAGGCAAGCGCACAGGTTCCCTCCGCGCCGGACGCAGGCCTAGCGCCGGATCTCCTGGATGCGGGGCAGGCCCTTGACCAGCTGCAGGGCCATGCGCAGCTGGTTGTCGCGGGCCAGCTGTTCCGCGGCATCGTCACGCTTCTTGCTGCTCGTGGCCTTCTTGCCGCCATCGGCGTTCTCCAGATGGCCGCTCAGGTTCTGCTCGCGCAGCAGGATGCGGGGCTCGTCGGCATCTTCTTCACGCGGACGCTCGAAGGGGATCTCCAGGTCGGGCACGATGCCCTCGGCCTGGATGGAGCTGCCGCTGGGCGTATAGTACAGGGCCACGGTCAGCTTGAGGGCCGAGCCGTCGGACAGGGGGATGATGTTCTGCACCGAGCCCTTGCCGAAGGAGCGTTCGCCGATGATCAGGGCGCGCTTCTGGTCGCGCAGGGCACCGGCCACGATCTCGGAGGCCGAGGCCGAACCGGCGTTGATGATCACCACCACGGGCACGTCGATGTCCCCGGCCTGGTCCTTGGCCTCATAGATGCGCTCCGGCACGGGGCCGCGGCCCTGGATGGACACGATGGTGCCCTTGCTCAGGAACATGTCGGAAACGCTCACGGCCTGGTCCAGCAGACCGCCGGGATTGTTGCGCAGGTCGAGCACGATGCCCTTGAGGCCGCCGGTCTTGGCGCATTCGCGGGTGGCCTTCTTGAGGGCGTCGCGCAGGTCCTCGTCGGTGCGGCCGGAGAAACGGGTGAGGCGAATCCAGTAATAGCCGTCTTCCAGCGGCTTGGACTTCACGCTGACCAGCGGGATGGCCTCACGCTTGACCCGGATGGTCTTGGGCGACTTGGAGGTGCTGTGCAGGATGCCCAGCTCCACTTCCGTGCCCTTGGGGCCGCGGATGCGCGAGACCACGTCCTGCAGGCTCAGTTCCTGCGTGGGCTGGCCGTTGATGGTCAGGATGACGTCCCCGGACTGCAGGCCGGCACGATAGGCGGGCGTGTCCTCGATGGGGGTCACCACGGTCACCTGGCCGTTCTCCACCGTGATCTCGATGCCGATGCCGGTGAATTCGCCGGAGGTGGTCTCCTGCATCTCCTTGTGTTCTTCAGGCGTCATGAAGGTGGAGTGCGGATCAAGGCCCTGCAGCATGCCCTTGAGGGCACCGTCCAGCAGTTCGCCCTGGTTCACGTCCTTCACATAATAACGGTTCACCAGATCCAGCACCTGGCTGAAACGGCGCAGGGCTTCGAAATCTTCCTCGACCTTGTCTTTGTCGGCCTTGGCGGCAGCGGTGGCTCCCAGCGGGCAGCAGAGGGCCAGCACGCAAAGGAAAACGGTCAAACGGAAAAGAGCTCGCATGGATTGCCTCCCGAAAAGATCATACGGACGCAGGGGCTCCTGCCGGAACCGGCGGGGCAGGCACGCAGCCTTGCCGGGCCGCCTGCGGAGCGGCCATAGTTACCTTTTTCAGGTCAAAAAGCAATGACGGCCGGGGACCGCGGCAACCCGGCAGGTACGCCATGGACAGGGGCGGCCCGCAGATGCATGCCGAAAAAAGTACCGCTCCCCCGCTCCCGGCCCCGCAGGCAGGCACAAAAAAAGGGGCCGCCCGTTGCCGGGCAGCCCCTGGGATCGCAAAGGCTCAGGGCCTAGATGAAGAACAGCCAGGTCAGGATCAGGAACAGCGGGATCAGGATACCCACGGACCAGGCCATGTAACCGAAGAAGCTGGGCATGGCCACGCCCTGTTCTTCGGCGATGGAACGCACCATGAAGTTGGGGGCGTTGCCGATGTAGCTGTTGGCGCCCATGAACACGGCACCGGCGGAGATGGCGGCCAGGGTGGGCGCCATGTCGGTCATCAGGTGCACGGGGTCACCGCCGGCGGTGTTGAAGAACACCAGGTAGGTGGGCGCGTTGTCCAGGAAGCTGGACAGGGCGCCGGTCAGCCAGAAGAACATGTAGTTCACGGGCTCGCCGTCATGGAAGACCATGTTGATGACACCGGCCAGGGCGCCGTCGGTACCGGCACGCAGGATGGCCAGGGCGGGGATCATGCTCAGGAAGATGCCCAGGAAGAGCTTGGCCACTTCTTCGATGGGGGCCCAGGAGAAGCCGTTGAGTTCACGGCACTGGCGGGTGGTGAACTTCCAGGACAGGCCGGCCAGGCAGAGCAGCAGGATGTCGCGCAGCAGGTTCTGGCCATCGATGCCCACGCCGTGGATGTTGATGGCTTCGCCGAGGTCGATCATGCCGGAGACCAGCACGCAGAGCACGATGCCCAGCAGGAAGAGCAGGTTGATGGAGCCGTCGAGGCCCAGCTTTTCTTCCACCTTGTTGGGATCATGCGGGGGCTGGGGACGACCTTCACGGCCGTACAGGACGGTATCGAGCACGAAGTAGATGCCCAGCAGGGCCAGGGACATGAAGCAGGTCTTCACGAACAGGTTGGTGGTGGTCCAGAAGAAGCTCACGCCCTTCAGGTAGCCCAGGAACAGCGGCGGGTCGCCCAAGGGAGTCAGGGAGCCGCCGATGTTGGCCACCAGGAAGATGAAGAAGACCACGGAATGCACACGGTATTTGCGGTGGGCATTGGCGCGCAGCAGGGGGCGGATCAGCAGCATGGCGGCGCCGGTGGTGCCCATCCAGCTGGCCAGGATGGTGCCCACGGCCAGGATGCCGGTGTTGACCACGGGGGTGCCCACCAGCGAGCCCTTCAGGCGCACGCCGCCGGCCACGGTGAACAGGGCGAACAGCAGCACGATGAAGGGGATGTACTCCAGCAGGATGGCATGGAGGAATTCATAGAAGGCCACGTTGAAGCCGTAGACCACCAGACAGGGAATCAGGAAGGCAAGGCCCCAGAAGACGGAGATCTTGCCGAAGTGATGATGCCAGATATGCGGCAGGGCTAGCGGCATGATGGCGATGGACAGCAGCATGCATACGAAAGGAATGACCCAGACCGCGGACAGTTCCGCACCGGGGATGCTCGGATGCCCTTCGGAGGCCATGGCCAGCACGGGAAGCGCCAGCACGGTCAGCAGGGCAAGAGGCAGGGACCAGCGTTTCAACATGGGATTCTCCTCAAGTCAGTATAAAATATCACAAAAGAAAACATTGTGATACATTATGAAAACTTCTCAATCTTACGCCATTTCCACGTTTTTTGCAATGAAAATGCTCCCTCTTGGCGCAGGATGAACATTTCACAAAATCCGGCTTACCTGACGGGGTCCGGGCCGTCCCCGGGCAGGGCCGCGGCCGGGCCGCTGTCACTGCCGTAAAGGCTGCGGTATTCGTGCTGGAAGATGCACATGCGCGTGGCGTCGTGGTAGGCGCCGTTGGCGAAGAACTCGTGGATGAGCACGCCCTCGGCCTGGAAGCCCAGCTTGGAATAGACGTGGATGGCGCGCACGTTCTCGTTGTCCACCACGAGGTAGAGCTTGTAGAGGTTGAGCGCGTCGAAGGCGTAGGCCATGGCCAGCTTGGCCGCCGCCGTGGCAAAGCCGTGGTTCTGCCAGGCCGGGTCGATGATGATCTGGAACTCGGCCCGGCGGTGGATGTAGTCGATCTCCACCAGCTCCACCAGGCCCACGTTCTGGCCCTGATGGTCCACGATGAAGCGACGCTCGCTCTGGTCATGGATGTGCTTGTTGTACAGGTCCTGCAGTTCCACGAAGGCCTCGTAGGGCTCTTCGAACCAGTAGCGCATGACGTTGGCGTTGTTGTCCAGGCCGTGCACGAATTTGAGGTCTTCCCGTTCCAGCGGCCGGATGCGGATGGCGGCCGATGCTTCCCTGCCAGTTTCCATGCTGAGACTCCCTGCCGCGCGCCGCAAGGCCAAGGCTTGCGGGAACGGCGTTTTTCTGCCAGATTTCCGGCGAATTCCACCAACAACGAGGATGCTATGCCCAAGGACCCCACTCCCCGGCGCAAGGCGCGTCTGGGCTCGGTGCTTGCCCACCGTCAGCCCGACCTGACCCTTGTGCTTGCCAATATCCATGACCCGCACAACGTCTCGGCCATCTACCGTTCCTGTGACGCCTTCGGCGTGGACAAGGTGCACCTGTACTATACCGACACGCCCTTCCCCTTGCTGGGGCGCAAGACCTCGGCCTCGGCCCGCAAATGGGTGGAGAGCGTGCGCCACCGCGACCGTCAGGAGCTGGAGACCAGCCTGCGTGCCCAGAACATGCAGATCCTGGCCACCACCTTCACCCCCACGGCCAAGCCGCTGCGCACCTGGGACTTCACCCGTCCCACGGCCATCATCATGGGCAACGAACACAGCGGCGTCAACGAGGAACTCATCAGCATGGCCGACGGTGAGCTCTACATCCCCATGTACGGCATGATCCAGAGCTTCAACGTCTCGGTGGCCTCGGCCATCATCCTGTCCGAAGCCTGCCGCCAGCGCGAGGCCGCCGGCTTTTACGACAGCCCCCGCCTGGAGCCCGACGAGCTGGAACGCCGCCTGGCCCTGTGGCTGGAAAAATAGACTGTCCCGCAAGATGCGAAAAGGGGGCGCCCTGCCGGGTGCCCCCTTCGTCCGTCATTCGATATCCAGCCCGTCGGCGGGCTCGCCGCTGCCCTCCGCATGCGGCCTGACCACCTTCTGGAAGCGGTGCCCGTCCCAGCGGTAGCCGATCTCGTTGGCCAGCGGCAGGTAGAGCATGCCGGTCTTGTTCCAGAACACGGGGTGCGCGCGCAGGCCCCCCATACCCAGACAGATGAGCACCGAGGGGTTCACATCGTCGGGTACGGGCTGGCCCTTGGCAAAAAATTCCTGGATGTCCGGCTCCTGCGGCACGTCCACGGGCACCGTGCGCCCCGAGGCGTCCACGCGCCACAGCTCCACCGTGCACAGCTCGGTGCCCAGCGTGCCGATGGCCGCCACGGCCGAACCGTCGTCAGCGTCCCGGAACAGACGCAGGGCCACGCCGCTGTCGCGGAAGGGCAGCGCCCGGAACACGATCACGTCCCGGCTCTCGCCGGCCAGTTCCCAGAACTCGCTCTGTCCTTCTTCCAGCAACTGCTGTTTGTCCTCGTCCTCAAGGCCTTCGGCCGTATTTTCAAAAATGCTCGTGGGCAGGGCGCCGAACGCCTCGCGGGCGGTGAGCGCGCTCTCCTGCGCCAGGCCCGCGGACGGGCTCAGCAGCATGAGCATCAGCAGACAGAAAAAAACACGCATAACTCCCCCTTGCCGCGACACTGTCCCGGCTCGTCAAAAATTTTATACGGCCTTCCCCGTCCTTTGTCCATCGCTCCGGGCCGTTTTTCCCGGCGCTTATCAGGAATCCCTCTTGCCAAACAGCGTCGCCACGCTTACATAACAGCCCATGAACAATCCCTGCATCCATATCGAAAAAGCCCGGCAGCACAACCTCAAGGACATCAGCCTGGACATCCCCCGCGACGAGCTGGTGGTGGTCTGCGGGCCCTCCGGTTCCGGCAAGTCCACCCTGGCCTTCGATATCGTCTATGCCGAGGGCCAGCGCCGCTATGTGGAATCCCTTTCGGCCTATGCCCGGCAGTTCCTGCCCCAGATGGACAAGCCGGACGTGGAGAAGATCGAGGGCCTTTCCCCGGCCATCTCGCTGGAACAGCAGAGCACCTCGCGCAATCCCCGTTCCACCGTGGGCACGGTGACGGAGATCCACGACTTTTTGCGCGTCTTCTTCGCCCGTCTGGGCCGCATGTACTGTCCCTCCTGCGGCCGCCCCATCGAGGCCCGCTCCGCCGACGAGATCATCACCGACATCATGGCTCTGCCCCAGGGCAGCAAGTTCATGGTCATGGCGCCGCTGGTGGAACTGCAAAAAGGCACCCATCAGGACAAGTTCAAAAAGCTGCGCGCCGAAGGCTTCGCCCGCGTGCGTGTGGACGGCACCTTCCACACCCTGGACGACGTGCCCGCCCTAGACAAAAACAAGAAGCACAGCATCGACCTGGTGGTGGACCGCCTGGTCAACAAGGACGGCATCCGCGGCCGCCTGGCCGACTCCGTGGAGCTGGCCCTGCGCTACGGCGAAGGCCGCCTGACCGTCCACCTGCCCGACAGGCCCGAAGGGGAACGGGACATCATCCATTCCACCACCTCGGTCTGTCCGCACTGCCATATCTCCCTGCCCGCGCCCAGCCCACAGCTCTTTTCCTTCAACAGCCCGCAGGGTGCCTGTCCCCGCTGCGTGGGCCTGGGCACCGTGGACTATTTCGAGCCCCGCCTCATCGCGCCCAACCGGGGCCTTTCCCTCAATACCGGGGCCCTGCTGCCCTGGGCCGAGAGCAAGCATTTCCAGCGTTACGAGCCCGCCCTGCGCGCCCTGGGCGAGCGCCACGGTTTCACGCTCTCCACGCCGCTGGAGGACTTTTCCGACGCGGCCCTGGCCTGCCTGTTCTACGGCGAGGACGAAAAGGGCCGCCCCGCCGCGCACAGCAGCGGCCTGCGCCGCAACTGGATGGGCGGCAACGTGGCCATGGATGCCACGGGCGACTACCAGAGCGAACTTTTTGCCGGACGCGCCGCCGACGTGAAGGTCAGCGAGGAGCGCTGGCCCGGCGTCATCCCGCTGCTGGAAAAAGGCATGCAGTACGGCGAGGCCTGGCGCGAGATCCTGGCTCGCTTCCGCCAGTCCACGGACTGCCCGGACTGCCACGGCGCCCGCCTCAAGCCCGAGGCCCTGGCCGTGCGCGTGGACGACCTGAACATCGCCCAGTTCTGTTCCCTTTCCGTGGAACGGGCCCTGCAATGGCTGGAAGGACGGCACTTCGACGGCCGCCACGCCCTGGTGGCCGAGCCCCTGCTCAAGGAGCTGACCCACCGTCTGTCCTTCATGCGCAACGTGGGCCTGGAATATCTTTCCCTGGGCCGGGCCATGGCCACCCTTTCCGGCGGCGAGGCCCAGCGCATCCGTCTGGCCTCCCAGCTGGGCTCCGGTCTGGTGGGCGTGACCTATGTGCTGGACGAGCCTTCCATCGGCCTGCACCCGCGTGACAACGAACGCCTGCTGGGCACCCTGCGTTCCCTGCAGCAGCGCGGCAATACCGTGCTGGTGGTGGAGCACGACGAGGCCACCATCTGCGCGGCCGACACGGTCATCGAACTGGGTCCCGGTTCCGGCTCCCAGGGCGGCGAGATCATGTTCCAGGGCAGCGTGCCCCAACTGCTGCGCGCCGATACCCTCACGGCCCGCTATCTGCGCGGCGACGCCAGCATCAGCCTGCCCGACGAACGGCGCGAGCCCCAGGGCTGGCTGACCCTGCACAACGTGACCACCAACAACCTGCGCGGCATCGACTGCCGCTTCCCGCTGGGCGTGCTGACCTGTGTCACGGGCGTGTCCGGTTCGGGCAAGAGCTCGCTGGTGGTGGACACGTTGTACAAGCATCTGGCCATCAGCCTGGGCCAGCGCGTGGACCAGCCCGGCACCATCGCCGGTCTGAGCTACAGCGAGGGGGCCCGCCCCATCGAGCGCATCGTGGCCATCGACCAGACGCCCATCGGCCGCACGCCGCGTTCCAACCCGGCCACCTACACCAAGGTCTTCGACGAGATCCGCAACATCTTCGCCATGACCCCCGACGCCCGCAAGCGCGGCTACAAGCCCGGACGCTTCAGCTTCAACGTGCGCGGCGGCCGCTGCGAGGCCTGCGGCGGCGACGGCCAGATCCGGGTGGAGATGCATTTCTTGCCCGACGTCTACGTGACCTGCGATGTCTGCAAGGGCCGCCGCTACAACCACGAGACCCTGGAAGTGCGCTACAAGGGCCTGAACATCGCGGAAGTGCTGGATCTGCCCGTGCAGCAGGCCCGTGCCTTCTTCGAGAACTATCCCGTGCTGGAGCGCCGTCTGGCCGTGCTGGAGGAAGTTGGCCTGGAGTACCTGCGTCTCGGCCAGCCCGCCACCACCCTTTCCGGCGGCGAGGCCCAGCGCATCAAGATCTCGCGCGAGCTGGGCAAGCGCTCCCTGCCGGGCACGCTCTACATCCTGGACGAGCCCACCACCGGCCTGCACATGCACGAGGTGGGCAAGCTCATCAAGGTGCTGCACGCTCTGGTGGACAAGGGCGCCAGCGTGGTGGTCATCGAGCACAACACGGACATGATCCTGGCCGCCGACCACGTGCTGGACATGGGCCCCGGCGGCGGCGAGAACGGCGGGCTCGTGGTCTCGCAGGGCACGCCCGAGGCCATCGTGGCCGACCCCGATTCCGTCACCGGCCGCTTCCTGATGCAGGAACGCCGCGACCGCCTCAAACGGCGCGGTTAGACGACTCCCGGTGATGTCGAAGGCTGCCCCCTGCGGGCAGCCTTTTTCGTCTTCCAGTCCTGCCGGATGCTGCGGGCCCCGGATGGGCCCGTGCGAGGAGGAAAAAGGATGCATGGAGGCCTTTCAAGAGGCTCTCCCTCTTTTATGGCCCTGCAAAAGATACGGACGATTTCCTTTTGCCTCGAGCGCAGTTTTTTTCAGGATGCCCCCTTCCGTTCCCCGCATCATTTCATCAGTCAATAAACATCAAAAACAAGCGTCGCCACTTTTCAGGACATCCTCCATCCTTTTTTCTCTTTCTCCCGCAGTGCCCCGCCCCGCTCCCGTCACCACCAATCCATAGGCAGCGCCCCTTTCCTGTGCTATACTGGATGCGTTCCCGCTCCGGGATCAATCCCTGTGTCTCCAGGAGGCACCATGTCCGCGCTCCCCTTCCTCCACGACCGTCAGTTCTCCCCCCGGCTCACCCTGGTCTGCCTTGTGTGCCTGCTCCTGTTGCCCGCGTGTCCGGCACCGGGCTCCGACCTCGACGGAACGGCCCATAACCACCACGCCCAGATCAGGGCGGGCGATGCCTACAGCAATGTCTACGGCGTCATGGCCTATGGTGACAGTGCCCGGGCCCGCTACGGCACGGTCGTCAATGACGGCGGTCAGGCCGTGCAGACCTTCGGCGGCTGGTGTTACGGCGGCGTCGCCGACACCGCCTACAACAGCATCGTCGTCAATGGCGGCCGCATCAGTGACAATGCCTACGGCGGATCCGCCCTTGCCACCATGTTTGCCCGAAGCAACAGCAATACGGTCCTCCAGATTGGCGGCGATGTCTCCCATATCGTGGGCGGAAATGCCGACAGCGGCCGCGACAAGGCCCTGGCCGACAGCAATCTCGTCATCATCAAGGGGGGCACGACCGGTACCGTGGTCGGCGGCCATGCGTCAGGTCTGCTTGACGGCTCGGCCCGTTACAACCTGGTCAGCATCTCCGGCGGCTCCATTACCAGCGTCGCCGGCGGCAGTGCCACCACGACCAACGGGACAGCCGACGCCAGTTTCAACGCCGTTCTCGTCAGCGGCGGCAGCATCAGGGATCACATCGTCGGCGGCATCGTCTATGCCAGCAGCAACGGACAGTACGGCGCACGCTACAATGCCGTCACCCTCACGGGCGGCCATATCGGCGGCTATGTCTTTGGCAGCGCCCTCACGGACAGCCTGGGGCAGAACGTCTCCCCCCTGCCCGCTGCCGGCAGCGGCAACAGCCTCAACCTGCTGGGCTGGCAGGGCACGCTCCGGCGTGTGGCGGCCTTCCAGTACCTCAACCTTGCCCTGCCCAACGGCATGCGGCCCGGAGAGACCCTGCTGACACTGGGCAATGAGCAGACAGGGGGCGACCTGCAGGGCAGTACGGTACGCGTTCTGGGGGCCCTGGGGGGCCAGGGCATGCGCATCGGTGACCGGTACACGCTGATAAACAGCATCCATGCCGATGAACTGGCCCTGAGTAACGGCGGTACCGTCCATGATGCGCCCAAGGGCTTCGCCCTGCTCTTCGACGGCAGCATGCAGCGCAACGGTGACTCCATCGACCTGACCATCACCGGCTTGCGGGCCAACCCGCAAATAAAGGCCTTCAACCAGTACCGGGTGGCCCAGATGGCGGCCCTCGACCGGGGCGCGCGCCTGGTGGAAGGCACGGCCCTGGAGCAGGCCCGCAAGGCGGCTGCCGGACAGGATGCCTGGATGCCCTTCGCGGCCATCCATGGCGGTACGGAACGCTACGGCAACGATGGCCGGGCGGACGGCACCGGCCTGGAACTGGCTGCCGGTCTGGCCCGGAGCTTCACGGGCGAGGCGGGCGACCTGCTGCTGGGCGCGTTTTTCGAATACGGCCAGGCCAGCATCGGCACCCGCGAGGACTTTTCCGTAGGCGACGTCTGCGGCACCGGCAGCGCCCGCTACGCGGGCGGCGGCCTGATGGCCCGCTTCGACCTGACGTCCGGCCTTTTGTCCGGCCTGTACGCGCAGGCCGGTCTGCGGCTGGGGCAGATCAATGGCGACTGGCAGAGCCAGGACATCGCCAGCGTGCTCCAGCAGACGGCCGACTTCGATACGTCCACGGCCTACTACGGCCTGTTCGCCGGCCTCGGCTACCAGTGGCAGGCCACGGAACGCATGCGCCTGGACAGCCGGGCCAGCTTTTTCTGGAACCATCAGGACGGACAGGACATCAGCATCATGGGCGAGGACTTCCGCTTCGATCCCATGGATTCCTGCCTGCTCCGCGTGGGCACCCGCCTGAGCTATGAGCTTTTCCAGGGCTTCAGTCCCTACGCGGGCGTGGCCTGGGAACATGAGTTCGACGGCACGGCCCGCACGGAACTGAGCAATCATGGCGTGGATGCGCCCTCGGTCTCCATGCGCGGCGACAGCGCCGTCTTCATGGCAGGCTTGCAGTGGGATCCCGCTCACAGCTCCCTCCATGTGGACCTGGGGCTCGAAGGTTCCGCGGGTGTCCGGCAGAGCATCGGCGGCCAGGCCCGCCTGGTCTGGGAATTCTGATGGCAGGAGCATCGCCCGCGCCTTCCCGCGGGCACAAATAAAAAGAGGCCGGATGTCCAACACATCCGGCCTCTTGCATAGTATCGTATCATCGATGTCGCAGGACGTCCCGGCGGCACGGTGCGGCTCGCCTCAGCGTCCGCCCTCCGCGCCTCTCCTCCAGCCGGAGGAGCCTACGCCGGCAAGGTCTGCCCCGCTCTGCCCGATCACCGTACGAGCCTGAAAGTCATCCCCGGGCGTGGCGGCGCAGCACCTCGTCCACCAGTTCCTGACCGAGACTGCCGAACGAACGCAGCGGCGCAGGCTCTCCCGCACCCGACTCCTGCAGGCAGCGACCGTACCAGACGATGTCGTGCCAGCGGCCCTGCTTCCAGCCCGAGGCCGGGAAATGCCCCAGCAGGGAAAAGCCCGTCGCCCTGTGCAGGGCTTCGCTAGGCTCGTTGGGCACCGCGATGCAGCCATAGGCGTTGACCACGCCCTGCAGGCGCAACAGTTCCAGCAGGGCCCCGTACAGGGCACGCCCCACGCCGCGCCCACGGGCGGAACCCAGCACATAGACGGAACACTCCACGTTCCAGCCGTAGGCCGCCCGTTCCATGTGCCGGTGGGCATAGGCATAGCCCAGCACCTGCCCCGGCGCCCGGCAGACCAGCCAGGGATATTCCGGCAGCACATGATGCAGACGCGCGCCGAACTCCGCAGCCGTGGGCACCTCGTATTCGAAGGTGATGGCCGTGTCCCGCACATAGGGCGCATAGATGGCCAGCATGGGGAAGACGTCGCCGACCCCGGCCACCTGCAGGCAAAAGCTCATCGCTCCTCTCCTCCGCCGGGGATGCTTTCCCCGTCTGCGGCCAGCCCGCTGACCACACCTCCTATGCAGATGCCCAGGCTGCACATGGCCAGCCCCAGCCACCAGATGCGATAAAAGTCATGGCCAAAGATGCCGTTGACCAGCCAGCCCAGATACCCCAGATAGAACCAGGCCGTCAGGCGCCAGTGCAGAAGACTGCCCGCGGCCTCCGCCGCACGCTGCGCCACACCGCCGTCGTGCAGGGCACGGCGGATATGCCTGCCCGCCCACCAGGCGAAGCCCAGCAGGAAGATCATGCCCAGGATGAAGCCGATGATGCCGTGGGCATACAGGATATCCAGATACATGTTGTGCGGGTGGCTGATGGTGATGGCGTCATGGGCCGGGACAAGCCCCAGGGCCCGGAAGCAGGCGTTGTAGCGGTCAAGCCCCGCCCCCAGCCAGGGATGCTCGAGGAAGACCTGCCAGCCCAGGGACCAGAGGCTCCAGCGCCCGTCCCCCGCGATGGTGGACGGATCCATGCGGTGGAAGGACAGCAGGGTGAAGCCCCCCAGCACCAGGACGCAGCCCCAGAGGGCGATGCGTCCCGTCCTGCCGCCCGCCAGCAGGGCCCAGAACACGAAGGCGGAGGCCACGGCCAGGATGCCGCTGCGGCTGGAAGCGCCTTCCAGCAGGAAAAAGGCCGGGATGAAGAGCACCACCCAGACGACCGCCGCGGGCAGGACGCCCAGACGGCGACGCAGCAGGAACCAGCAGGCAAAGGCAGGGATCATGGCCAGCGCCATGTAGTTGCCCACGCTGTAATCCCCCAGGCTGCCGGTCAGGCGTCCGGCGTTGGGCGCATAGCCCATGATGAAGTCGAAGCCGGTCCAGGCCTGCCACATGCCGTCCAGTCCCTGCCAGACACAGGCCAGCACACAGGCATGGACAAGGCGGCGCAGGTCCCGTGTGGAGCGCACGCACTCCATGGCGATGAAAGGCAGGATATAGGCCTTGTTGACGCCCATGCCACCATGCAGGAAGGACTGCCAGACGTCCGTGGAGAAGACCACGCCGATGAGGGTCATGGCACCGGCGCAGAGGAAGAGCGGCCAGACCGTGAGACGGCGCAGGACGGAACGGTGCCAGGCGTGCCGGTAATAGAGCAGCAGAAAGATGAAGCACAGCGGCGGCGTCACTTCGCGCCAGCCGTAGCCGATGGGGAACAGGGCCAGGGAGACCCAGAACGTCCAGAAAAGACAGGCATGCCAGAATTCCCCGGGGTCGGCGTCATGGCGTCGCCGGATACGGTCCATCACGTCCGCGACACAGCTCTTCAGTTGCGACATCTTCGGGCCTCCTGTAGTGGGATAGCGGCACCATAGCGGCAGGCTTTGCCGAATTCAAGCCGCCTCTTGCCACCAGTCCCCCGCTGCGCTAAGTAGACTCAACATTTATTTCATAAGCTATTGAGGAGATTATGGCACGTTTTACCGGTTTTGATGAAGTGTACAGCGCCCTGTATGTGGACTTTGACAACATTTACACCCGTTTTCTTGAAGCAGACCCCGAAGCGGCCCGGGCCTTCGGCATGGCCCCCTACCGCTGGGTGCGCTGGATCGAGAACCACGCCCTGCGCATCCTCTACGGTGACGGCGTGCGCCGCCGCATCCTGAAGCGCATGTGTTACCTCAACCCCCAGCGCTATCAGGAATTCCGTTACCATTTCATCCGCAGCGCCTTCCAGGTGGTGGACTGTCCGCCCCTGACCACCCGCGGCAAGACCAGCACGGACATCCATCTGGTCATGGACTGCATGGATGACCTGTCCCACCCCACCCATTTCGACGAATTCATCATCCTGTCCGGCGACGCGGACTTCACCCCCCTGCTCATCCGCCTGCAGGAACACGCCCGCCGCACCCTGATCCTCTCCGTGGGCTATTCCTCGCCCGCCTACACGGCGGCCGCCTCCTGGCGCATCCGCGAGGACTGGTTCCTGCAGCAGGCCCTCAAGGACGAACGCCCCGAAGATGACGCCGACGCCGCGCCCGGCAATGCTTCCCTGCCCCAGGCCCGTCCCCTGCGCGATACCCTTTCGCGCATGGCTCCCGGCGCCAGCGACGAAGACGACGAGGACGACGGCCCCGCCCCGGGCAACAGCTGGTAAGGCAGTTGACGGCGCTGGCCCTCCCGCATAAGACAAGATATGGTTGGCTGTCCCGGCATGCGTGTGTCACATGCCGGGACCTATCCCATCAATCTTCCGGAGGCAGCGATATGATCCGTAAACTGACCCTTGCCCTGTGCTTCCTTGTCCTCATGTCCTCGGCCGTGGCCGCCAAGACCCTGGTGGTGGCCGGACACTGCGGCTACCCGCCCATGGAATACCTGAACGACAAGAAAGTCCCCACCGGCTATTCCATTGATTACATCAAGGAAGTGGCCAAACGCGCCGGCTTTGACATGAAATTCCGTGATGTGGCCTGGGACGGCATCTTTGCCGGTCTGGCCTCGGGCAACTACGACATCCTGGCCTCCTCCACCACCATCACCCCCGAACGCCAGAAGACCTTCGACTTCTCCGACCCGTATTACGGCGTCGTGCAGGCCGTGGTCATGGCCAAGGGCAAGAAGATCGACAGCCTGGCCGGCCTCAAGGGCCTGACCGTGGGCAGCCAGATCGGCATCACCGGCGTGTTCGTGCTGCAAAAGGCCAACGTGGGCGCCAAGATCAAGGAATACGACGACATCGGTCTGGCCTTCGAAGACCTGGCCGCCGGCCGCATCGACGCCGTCATCGCCGACGACCCCGTCGCCAAGTTCTACGCCAACAAGCGTGAAGACTTCGCCGGCAAGTTCTCCGTGGCCTACCTGCACAAGGATCCCGAATACTTCGGCTTCTGCGTGCGCAAGGGCGAGACCGAACTCGTGAAGCGCATCAACAAGGCCATCGCCGCCATGAAGGCCGACGGCACCGAAGACAAGCTGAAGATCAAGTGGATGGGCTCTGCCGACTAGCCCGGATACCCCGGCCGGCAGCACCGGTCACCATCATATGACATTTCGGAAGGGCCTGCGGGCCCTTCCTGCGTTTCCGGCCCTGTGCGGCGGCCGGAAAATCCCGGAAAACCTATTGACGCTCGGGGCCCGCGCGACTAATAAGACCCAATCCTGGCCGGGCCCGGCACGGATGCCCGGTCCGGTCCAGGCCTTTTTTCCCATTTTTCGGAGGCAGCATTATGTTCCGTAAACTCACTCTTGCCCTGTGCGCACTCGTCCTGATGTGCACTCCCGTGGCCGCCAAGACCCTCGTGGTCGCCGGCAACTGTGCCTTCCCGCCCATGGAATTCCTGACGGACAAGAAGGTCCCCACCGGCTATTCCATCGACTACATCCATGAGATCGCCAAACGCGCGAATCTGAAGATCACCTTCCGCGACGTGGCGTGGGACGGCATCTTCGCCGGTCTGGCCGCCGGTAACTACGACATCCTGGCTTCCTCCACCACCATCACTCCCGAGCGCCAGCAGGCCTTCGACTTCACCATCCCCTACTATGGCGCCGTGCAGGCCGTGGTCATGCCCAAGGGCAAGAAGATCAACAGCCTGGCCGACCTCAAGGGCCTGACCGTGGGCAGCCAGATCGGCATCACCGGCGTGTTCGTGCTGCGTAAGGCCGACGTGGGCGCCAAGATCAAGGAATACGACGACATCGGTCTGGCTTTCGAAGACCTGGCCGCCGGCCGTACCGACGCCGTCATCTGTGACGACCCCGTCGCCAAGTACTATGCCAACAAGCGCGCCGACTTCGCCGGCAAGTTCAACGTTGCCTACCTGCACAAGGATCCCGAATACTACGGCTTCTGCCTGCGCAAGGGCGATACCGAGCTGCTGGAACGCCTCAACAAGGCCATCGCCAGCATGCAGGCCGACGGCACCGAAGCCAAGCTGAAGATCAAGTGGATGGGCGCTGCCGACTAGCCCGGACACTCCGGCCGGACGTCCCGGCCATCCTTCCGTCATCCCAGGGAAGGGCCCACGGGCCCTTCCCTTATTTTTGGCCCGCTGACAGGCGGCCGGGCCCCGCAGGCAGGAAAACTGCGGCTCCGGCGCCCGCCGGGTATTGACGGCAGGGGCCTGCGCGGCTAATAAAACCCAGTTTGGCCGGTTTTGGCATGCGGGCGCGAGCCTCAGGCCAGACATCTTCATCAACCTTTGGAGGCAGCATTATGTTCCGCAAACTCACGCTTACCCTGTGTGCTCTCATGATGATGTGCACGTCCGTGGCCGCCGAGACCCTGGTGGTCGCCACCAACTGCACCTATCCGCCCATGGAATTCCTGAACGACAAAAAGGTGCCCAACGGCTATTCCATCGCCTACGCCACGGAAGTGCTCAAGCGTGCCGGTTATGAGATGGAACTGCGCGACGTGGCCTGGGACGGCATCTTCGCCGGTCTGGCCGCCGGCAACTATGACCTGCTGGCCGCTTCCACCACCATCACTCCCGAACGCCAGAAGGCCTTCGACTTCACCGAACCTTACTACGGCGTGGTGCAGGCCGTGGTCATGCCCAAGGGCAAGAAGATCAACAGCCTGGCCGACCTCAAGGGCCTGACCGTGGGCAGCCAGATCGGCATCACCGGCGTGCTCGTGCTGCAGGAAGCCAACGTGGGCGCCAAGATCCGCGAATACGACGACATCGGTCTGGCCTTCGAAGACCTGGCCGCCGGTCGTGTGGACGCCGTCATCTGTGACGACCCCGTCGCCAAGTACTACGCCAACAAGCGTACCGATTTCGCCGGCAAGTTCGGCATCGCCTACCAGCACAACAATCCCGAATACTTCGGCTTCTGCGTGCGCAAGGGCCGTACCGAGATGCTGAACCGCCTCAACAAGGCCATTGCCGAGATCAAGGCCGACGGCACCGAAAACAAGCTGAAGGTCGAGTGGATGGGCACTGCCGACTAGGGCAGCCGCCGCGACCGGCACCGCCGGTCCCCATTTTGTGACAACTGTTCGGAAGGGCCTCCGGGCCCTTCCGGCGTTCCCGCATACAAGGGGCAACCTGTACAATGAAAGACGAAGGGCAAAGCAAAGGCAACATCATCATGGTGACGGACGGCCCGTCCATCCCGAACCCTCGCGAATGGCGGCTCATCAACGCATGGTCCATCGCCCTGTGTGGTGCCATCATCACCCTGGTGCTGCTCTGCACCACCGGGCCGCAGGTCTACCGTGATGCCATCATCTTCCTGCCTGACGGCCTGCTGCTCACCTTCAAGGTGACGGCCTACTCCATCTGCGGCGCCGTGCCTCTGGGCCTGCTGACCGGCCTGGGGCGCATCTCGCGCAACCGCTTTTTCAACCTGCTGGCCTCCACCTATGTGGAAGTCATCCGCGGCATCCCCCTGCTGGTGCAGATCTTCTACATCTACTTCGCCATCTCCATGCTGGTGAAGATGGAAGGCGTGACCTCCGCCGTCATCGCCCTGAGCTTCTGCTACGGCGCCTACATGGGCGAAGTGTTCCGCGCGGGCATCCTGGCCATCCCCCACGGGCAGACCGAAGCGGCCCGCTCCCTGGGCTTCAACCGCGTGCAGACCATGTTCTATGTGGTGCTGCCCCAGGCCTGGCGCACCATCATCCCGCCCGTCGGCAACGAATGCATCGCCATGCTCAAGGATACGGCCCTGGTCTCCGTCATCGGCATGCCCGACCTGATGCAGCGCGCCCGCAGTTTTGCCTCCAAGAGCTACTGCTATTTCGAGTCCTACACCGTGGTCGCCCTGGTGTACCTCATCATCACCCTCATCCTCTCCAAGATCGTCAGCATCATCGAAGCGAGGCTCAATCACTATGACAGAAAAAAATAGCACCGAGCCCATCATCAGCATCCGCCACGTCTGGAAGTACTTCGGACAGCTCCCGGCCCTGCAGGATGTGAGCCTCGATATCGCTCCCGGCGAGCGCGTGGTCATCATCGGGCCTTCCGGTTCCGGCAAGTCCACCCTGCTGCGCTCCATCAACCGTCTTGAAGAGATCGACGGCGGCAGCATCATCGTCAACGGGCAGGACATCAACGACAAGGCCAACAACATCAACGAGATGCGCCGCAACCTCGGCATGGTCTTCCAGCAGTTCAACCTCTTCCCGCACAAGACGGTGCTGCAGAACCTGACCCTGGCCCCGCGCAAGCTGTTGAACATCCCCAAGGCCGAAGCCGAGACCATGGCCCTGAAGCTGCTCAAGAAAGTGGGCATCAGCGACAAGGCCAACGTCTACCCCGCCATGCTCTCCGGCGGCCAGCAGCAGCGCGTGGCCATCGCCCGCGCCCTGGCCATGCAGCCGGACATCATGCTCTTCGACGAGCCCACCTCCGCCCTTGACCCCGAAATGGTGGGCGAAGTGCTGGACGTTATGGTGAGCCTGGCCGAAGAAGGCATGACCATGATCTGCGTGACCCACGAAATGGGCTTTGCCCGTACCGTGGCCGACCGCCTGATCTTCATGGACCACGGCCAGATCCTGGAAATGGGCAAGCCCGATACCCTGTTCAACTCGCCGCGCCATCCGCGCCTGCGCCAGTTCCTGACGCAGATCCTGTAAGCCGTTTCCCGGCCCAAGGTTTTCCGCAGCCCGTCAGCTTTTCTGGCGGGCTGTTTTCGCATCTTCCCTCCGGCCCGGCCGGACGCCAAGGAGACTTTTTGATGACACAACTGGCCGTTGCCGTCAGCGGCGGCGTGGACAGCCTCTGCGCCCTCCTGCGCCTGCGCGAACAGGGACACGACGTCCTGGCCCTGCACGGGCTCTTCCTGCCCGATGCCGCATCTTCCGGCCTGCGCCCGGCCCCTGAAGGCCCCCGTTTGCTCACGGCAGCGGAGGTCCTGGCCGCGCCTCTGCCCCCCGCCAGCCGTCAGGCGGTGGAAGGCCTGCAAACAGCCTGCGGACAGCTGGGCATCCCCCTGCATGTGGCCGACATGCGCGCGGTCTTCGACAGGGAGGTCGTCACGCCCTTCGTGCGGGCCTATGCCCGGGGCCGGACGCCCAACCCCTGTGCGCTCTGCAACCGGGCCATCAAGTTCGGGGCCCTGCTGGACGCCGCCCTGAGCCTGGGCGCGGACCGCATCGCCACCGGCCATTACGCCCGCCTGCTGGACGGCCCTGCCGGGCCCGTGCTGGCCGCTGCGGACGACCAGGCCAAGGACCAGAGCTATTTCCTTTCCCTCGTGCCGCTGGAGCGCCTGCGCCGGGCCGTGTTCCCCCTTGCCCGGCAGGACAAGGCCGCCAGCATCGCCCAGGTGAAGGACGCGGGGCTGGCAGTGCCCGTACCGCAGGAAAGCCAGGAGATATGCTTCATCCCCGCCGGAGAGGACGCCTACCGGGCCTTCCTGGAGCGGCGCTGGCAGGCGGAAGGCCTGTCCCTGCCCGGCAGCGGCCCCGTCCTGCTGGAAGAGGCGGACAGCGACGGCCGCCCCGTGCTGCGCCCGCTGGCCCGGCATGAAGGCCTGTGGCGCTATACCGAAGGCCAGCGCCGGGGCCTGGGCATCGCCCACAGCGAGCCCCTTTACGTGCTGCGCAAGCAGGGAGAGGACAATACCCTCGTGGTGGGCGGCAGGGCCCGCCTGGGCATGCACGGCTGCCTCACCGGCCCCGCCAACCTGCTCTGCTCGCCCGAACAGTGGCCGGACACCTTGCTGGCCCGCCTGCGCCATCGCCAGCGCCCCACCCCCGCCCGGGTGGAGATCACGGACGGCGGCCTGCGCATCACGCTGGCGGAACCGCAATTCCCCAGCGCCCCCGGACAGGTGGCCGCCATCTACGACGAGCAGGGCCGCGTGCTGGCCGGTGCGCTGGTGCGGGAACTGTTCTAGCAAGGATGACCGGGAGGGAAGGAGAAAAGAGCCTGCGTTGTTGTCGATGCCCAAAGCCCCCGTATCGCCAACGGGCACGACGCTGTGGCCTGCCGTCGGCTGCTCAGGCATAAAGGCCCCTCCCGCGCCGCCCCCTCGGACGTACTGCACCGAGCAGCTAGCTCTCTTGAAACAAAGACAGACGGACGATACCCGTCCCATGGCTGCCATGACCGGATGGCAACATCTGCTCCGGTCTTGGTACGGCCCGCTCCGGCAACGAACCATAAAAAAACGTCCCTGTGGCAGCACAGGGACGTTTTCCATTTTCAGGGCAGAGAAAGATCAGCGCAGCACAAGGCCGGGATCGGCCGGGCAGCGCATGCCTTCCAGCAGGGGCACGGCCGGGGGCAGCTCGCCCAGCACGCTGACCAGGATGAATCGCCCGTTGGACTGCGCCAGAAAACAGACGCCATCCTGACCGTCTTTCTTGATGGGGAAGCTGTACTGCCCCTCCCGCTCCACAGGATCGGCCGTGGCTCCGGTCACGGAGGCCAGTTCCGCCGCTATCCGGGCGGGGGCAAGGCCCGCATCGGCGGCCACCATCACGGCGATGGCCGTCCGGCGGCCTTCCTGCCGGAGCAGCAAGGTGGAAGTCGTCCCGGACGTATTTTCCTCCACGACGCTCCAGCCCTCAGGCAGAGGGAAAAAGACACCGGCCACTTCCTTTTCCGCGGCCGGCGCAGGAACGGCCAGCAACAGGATCAGCAGGCCTGTCAGCAGTATTTTTTGCATCTTCGTCTCCTCGATGATGATGGAAAAGCCTTGCGCCGGCCACAGGGCTCCGGGCATGGCGCACAACGTCTCGTCCGGGGCACGGCCTTTTGTCGGCGACAGACCGTCGTCCCAAGCCAGGCGTGGACGACCGCTGTCCCGCCGTCTTCCCTAGGCCTGTCCCTGCGGACGGCCGCGCCGCAGCCGCCGCCAGACAGGTTCCAGTATGCCGGGTGCCAGCCTGTAGCTCAAGGGCAGGAAGATCACGGCAAAGGCCAGACCGCTGGCAGCGCAGGTCAGGCAGGCCTGAGCCACGGCGGGCAAGGCCAGCGTACCGGAGGCACGCAGGCCGTCCAGCCCGTACTGGGCCGCCCAGGAGGCCGCCCCGGCGGGCAGGGAGCACAACAGGGCCCGGCCGGACAGGGAAAGCAGGCCCGCAAAGGCGCCCGTGCCCTGCCGTCGTGCCCAGATGGCCACCAGCCAGAGCACATAGGCGCTGACGCTCACCGCCGAGGTCAGGGCGATGGCCCACGCGCCCAGAGGCACGGCCCACCAGTAATAGACCGGCAGGGCCAGCAGGGTCATGACCGTGCCTGTGGTGGCCGGGGTCAGGGTATCGCCGTCGGCATAGAAGGCGCGCACCAGCACCATGTACAGAATCCACAGCGGCGTGGCGGCCAGCATGATCTGCAACAGGGGCGTGCTGGCCACGGTCTCGGCCAGACCGAAGCGGCCGCCCTGGAAGATGACGCCCATGATGGGCTGGGCGGCCACGCCCATCCAGAGGGCACAGGGGATGATAAGGCCCACGCTGGCCCGCAGGGCCGCACTCAGGGTCTGGTCGAAGCGTTCCTTCTCGCCATTGGTCAGCAGGGAGACCAGGAAGGGATAGGAAGCCACGGCGGCCGCCTGCCCCATGAGGCCCACCGGTACCTGCATGATGCGCCGGGCATAGTTGAGCAGACTCACGGCGCCGTCGCCCACCAGCGAGCCGAACACGCGCATGAACTGCTCATCCAGGAAGATGACGGTCTGGCCCAGCATAAGGGGCAGGGCCATGATCAGGAAGCGCTTGAGCAGCGGATGCCGGAAGACCGGCGACAGGCGCAGCCCCCCGGCGGCGGCCACCCGGAAGGGCAGCAAAAAGGCCCCCAGACAGGCCCCCACGGTCACGCCCACGCAATAACCGGTCATGCCGCCCAGTTCCCATTCGGCAGGCAGATCCATACCCTGCGTCAGCCAAGGCAGCAGCAGGCCGCCCGCGATGATGCAGCCGTTGTAGATCAGGGGCGCCAGCGCGGGCACGCGGAACTGCCGCCGCATGTAGAGCAGGGCCGTGACGCAGGCCCCGCACAGGAAGAAGACCTGCGCGGGCAGGATGATGCGCATGAAAAAGGCCAGCCGTGCCGTCTGGGCGGCATCGAAGCCCGGGGCCGTGATGCGGGCCAGCTCTTCGGCGCCCAGCATGCCCGCCCCCGTCACCAGCAGCGAGGCCACCACCATCCAGCAGAAGATGCAGGAGAAAAAGCGCCAGCCGTCGTCCTCGTCCTCCTGGAAGCGCCGGGACAGCAGGGGGATGATGGTGATGGCCATGATGCCCCCGGCCAGCAGGTGGTTGATGATGTCCGGCACCACGAAGGCCGCGAAGTACATGTCCGCTTCACTGCCCGCGCCGAACTGCCAGGAGATGACCTTGTCGCGCACCAGTCCCATGAGGCGGGACAGGATGGTGCTGGCGGCCAGGATCAGGGCCGCCGCGCCCATGCGCTGTTTTTGCGAGAAAAAGCTCATCCGCGTCTCCCCCGTCCTGCGGGACGGCGTGCCCCGTGCCCTCCATCCCGGCGGGCCTGTCCTTTGCCGCGTACGGGACGCTGCCCGTCGCGGTCACGGCCCTTGCGCTGATGCGGCAGTTTGGCATGACGGGCCGGAGCCTTGCCCGGCCGCCCCTGCCGCCCGCGCGACACACGTCCGCCGCGGCGAGCCGCCACGCCCAGCTCCGTGGGCAGCAGGCGGATCTCCAGACGGCCGCTGTGCACTTCGGCCAGCACCACCTCGAGGGACTGGCCCATGCTCCAGCACAGGCCCGAGCGCTGCCCCACCAGGCACTGGCGGCGGGCATCGAAGTCGTACCAGTCGTCGCCCAGATCCTCCACGCGGATCATGCCCTCCACGGGCATCTCGCTCAGCTCCACGAACAGTCCGAAATCATTGACACCGGCCACAACGCCCCTAAAGCGCTCGCCCACGCGGCCCTCAAGGGCCATGCAGGCCAGACGCCGGGCCATCTCGCGCTCGCAGTCCAGGGCGTCCCGCTCGCGCCGGTTGAGCTGGTCAGCCACGCGCAACAGCTTCTGCCCGGCAGGCAGGGCGCCGTCGTACAGCCCCAGGCTGGCCTTGAGCGCCCGGTGCACCAGCAGGTCGGCATACCGGCGGATGGGTGAGGTGAAGTGGCAGTAGGCACGGGACGCCAGACCGAAGTGCCCTTCGTTCTCCGGCTGATAGCGGGCCTGGGGCATGGCCCGCAGGCACAAACGCCCCACCAGGAACTCCCTGTCCGAACCCTGCACGTCCCGCAGGATGCCCTGCAGGGCCGAGGCCGCGGGCTTCACGGGCACCAGTTCGGGGTCGATGGCTTCCAAGGAGTCGAACAGGCTCTCCAGCCGCTCGGGATCAGGCTGGGGATGCACGCGGTAGAGGAAAGGCTCCTTCGGGGCCCCCTCAAGACTGCCGTCGGCTTTCAGGCCGCCCAGATGACGGGCCACGGCCTCGTTGGCCGCGATCATGAATTCTTCGATGAGGCGGTGGGCGTCGTGGCGCACACGGCGGGACACGCGCAGCAGGCGGCCCTTGCCGTCAAAGCCGTATTCCGGTTCCGGCAGGTCGAAATCCAGGCTGCCCCGGCGCTGCCGGGCCTCACGCAGGCAACGGTACAGTTCGAAAGCCGTCTCCAGCATGTCCAGCACTTCCTGCCCGCGCGGTCCGGCGGCCAGCGCGGCACGGGCCTGCTCGTCCCTGTCCAGCAGGCAGGCCTTGACCTGATCGTAGGTCAGGCGGGCCGCCGAACGCATGACCACCGCCGCGAAGCGCGGCCTGCCCGGCTGCCCGGTGGCGGAAAAGGGGATCTCGGCCAGCATGGCCAGCCGGTCTTCGTCAGGACGCAGGCTGCACAGGCCGTCGCACAGGGCGGGCGGCAGCATGGGCTCCACCGACGTGGGGAAATACCAGGAATTGCCGCGCGCCAGGGCTTCGGTATCCAGCGCCGAACGCGGGCGCACATAATGGCTCACGTCGGCGATGGCCACACGCAGGAGCCAGCCCCCGCCGGGGCGGGCCTCCACCTGCACGGCATCGTCGAAGTCACGGGCATCGGCGCCGTCGATGGTCACCAGCGGCAACGCGCGCACGTCCTCGCGCCCGGCCATGTCGGCATGCTGGGGCGCGGACGGCAGGGCGTCGGCCTCGGCCTGGACACGGGGCGGGAACTCCCGCGGTACCTCGTGATTGAGTTTGACCAGATCCTCCTGCACGGCGATGTCGTCTTCCCGGCCCACGGCCTGCAGCAGACGGGCCTGCCAGAGGTCGGCGGCCAGACGTTTTTCCGGCGCCACCAGCAGCAGCGAACCGCCGGAGGGACGCTCCATGTCCCCGGGCAGCTCCACGCTGACATCGAAGGGCATGCGGCTGTCCGCCGGACGGCACAGGGCGCGGCGTCCGGTCACATGGATCACGTGCACGGGCACCTCGCGGCAGCCGCGCTCCAGCACCTCCACGATGCGGCCTTCCTGGCTCTTGCCGCGGGCATGCGAACGCGGCGAGAGGGCCACACGCACCATGTCCTGATGCCAGGCATCGCCCGCCTGCAGGGGGTGGATGAAGATGTCCGGGCCGGTCACCTGCCCGTTGTCGCCCAGGGGCGTCACGAAACCGCCCGCGCCGCTGCGCAGGGCCATGTAGCGGCCGCGCACCTGGCGCAGGCCGTCGGCACGGGCCCATAGCCCGCCCTGCAGGCGCACCAGCCGGCCTTCGTCAGCCAGGGCATAGAGCTGGTCTTCCAGTATCTTGCGGGCCGCACGCGGCAGGCCCGTGACCCGCAGCAGGGCATCCAGACGCAGGGGACGGTTCTGTTCATGGAAGATCTCCAGCAGCTCGGCGTCATCAAGACCGGCCGGGAGATCGAAGTAGTTGTTTTTCTTGCTCATAGATCCTTGTACGCCGCACAGGGCGACGATGTTTGCACAAAGTGTCCGTCCGTCCTGCATACGGGCCCCGGGCCCGCTTGTCAAAGCCGGCAGACACAAGAGGGGCGGAAGGTCACCCTTCCGCCCCTCTGTCATATCATCGGAGTGGCCGCTCCACAGGCGGCCATCCATCCTGCGCCCCTTTCGCTACTGCAGCTTTCCCGCCAATACAGGGCGCGGGACCTTCCCTCTTTCCCCTCATATGCGGGCGGAGAAGGAGGGCGTATAAAAGCCTTTCCCGCTAGTCGCGGTTGCCGCCGAACAGACGCAGCAGCATCAGGAACAGGTTGATGAAGTCAAGATACAGTTCCAGGGCGCCCAGCAGGGCACCGCGGCGCATGGCCGTGGCGTCGTCCACAGGAGCGTTCATGCCGAAGGCACGCAGCTTCTGGGTGTCATAGGCGGTGAGGCCGGTGAAGATCAGCACGCCGATGCAGCTGATGACGAAGTCCATCATGCTGCTGGCCAGGAAGATGTTGACGATGGACGCGATGATGATGCCGAACAGGCCCATCATCAGGAAGTTGCCCATGCCGGTCAGGTCACGCTTGGTCACCGTGCCGTACACCGACATGGCCAGGAAGGTGCCCGTGGCCGTCAGGAAGGCATTGGCGATGGAACCGATGGGATAGACCACGAAGATGCTGGACAGGGTCAGGCCGGTCAGGGCCGAATAGGCGATGAACACCGCCGTGGCCGTGGTGGCCGACATTTTGTGGATGGCGGCGCCCAGGGCGATGACCATGCCGAACTGGGCCACGATGAGGGCGATCATGATCACCATGTTGCCCAGGATGGCCATCTGCAGGTCGGGGCTGGACGCCACGGCAAAGGCCGTCACGGCCGTGATGGCCAGACCGGCGGTCATCCACATGTAGACCTGGCGCATATAGATGGAAACGGCGCTCACAGCGCTTTGCGCAATGGTACGAGCAGTCATGTTTTTCCTCCGGGATTTGGCCGCGCGGCATGCACGGCCGTACTTTCATTCCTTGCTTAACATATAGGGATATGGCGCGCAAAAGCAAGTCCCGGCCGGGCCAGGCTGCCGGTCATGGCCCCATGATCCCGGGAAGGAAGCCCTCGCTCCCCTGCCGGGCCGGCAGGAGCCACCGGCGGACAGGATGAGGGCCGTTTCCCGTCCCTGCCGCACGGGCTCCGTCCGGGCCTGATGCTCCCGCACCGTCCGGCCTCCCCCATTGCTGAAGGGCCGTCCCTATCCTGAGCCCCTCCGTCTGCGGGTTTCCGGCCTCCCCTTCCCTTGCCGCTCCCCCCGGCACATGCTACCGTGCGCCTGTCGCACCGGCATGGTGCGACAGATCATCAAGGAGAACCCTTCATGAAGAAATTCACTCTCTTCACCCGTCTGCTGCCCGTCCTGCTGCTGGCCTGCGCCCTGCTGGCCGCCCCCCAGGACATCCGCGCCCAGGGCCCGGACCCCGTCGTCAAACTGGAGACCAGCATGGGCGACATCCTCGTGCGTCTGGATGCCCGCAAGGCTCCCATGACCACGGCCAACTTTCTGGAATACGTCAAGGCTGGCCAGTATGACGGCACCATCTTCCACCGCGTCATCAAGGACTTCATGATCCAGGGCGGCGGCATGACCGCCAGCCTGCGCGAAAAGACCACCCGCGCCCCCATCAAGAACGAAGCCGACAACGGCCTGCGCAACCGCAAGTATACCATCGCCATGGCTCGTACTTCCGACCCGCATTCGGCCACGGCCCAGTTCTTCATCAACGTCAAGGACAACAACTTCCTCGACCACCGCAGCAAGGACCCGCAGGGCTGGGGCTATGCCGTGTTCGGCAAGGTCATCCGCGGCCAGGACGTGGTGGACCAGATCGCGGCCGTCAAGACCGGCAGCCGCGGCTACTACGAAGACGTGCCCATGCAGCCCGTCATCATCAAGCGCGCCACCATCGTGGAATAAATGGTATAAGCGGGAAAAGAGATGCAGGGGGAGGGAAACCTTTTCGGGGAAAAGGTTCTCCCTCCCCCTACTCCCCCTCCCTTCCAAAACCTTTTCTTCTGATCGGTATGGCAGGTCCCCGTCGCTGGCTGGCGGGTGAGGATATCGAAAAACAGGACGCCCGCTATTCTTCCAGCCTACCTACCAGAGAACCTGACATGACCATCGCACAAAAAAAGACGCCACGTGGCGTCTTTTTTTGTGCCTGATAAAGCGCGTTTGGGGGAGGATGGGGGCTTGGGGGAAGGAACCCCCTTTTCGCGCCAGAGAAAGGGGGTTCCTTCCCCCAACAAACAATAAAACTCCCAACGCCTCAGCGCCGGGCCAGGAGCTTCAAGCGGCGCATGGTCAAATGGCAGATGGCCACGGCCAGGGCGTCCGTGGTATCCAGAGCCCAGCCCTCGCCACGCACGTTGAGCAGACGCCGCACCATGAAGGCCACCTGTTCCTTTTCCGCGCGGCCGGTGCCCACCACGGATTTTTTGACCAGCGTGGGCTCATAATCGCTCACCGGTACCCTGTGCGCGGCGCAGGCGGCCACGGCCACACCGCGGGCCTGGCCCAGCTTGAGGGCGCTGGCCGCGTTCTTGGCCGTGAAGACCTGCTCGATGGCGGCCTCCTGCGGCCGGTAACGGCCCACCACGTCCGCCAGCTGCCGGTAGATGACGGCCAGTCGCTGGGAAAATTCCTTTTCACCGCTGGAGGTGGTGCGGATGATGCCGCAATCCACCAGGCGCAGCACGCCGGACTGTTCCGCGATGATGCCCCAGCCCGTACGCTGGGAGCCGGGGTCGACCCCCAGGACCACAAGAGGAGTGTCTGCCATAGCTCTCCATAGAAAAAAAGCCCGGCACTCAGGGAATGCCGGGCAAAAAACGGACATCTGCCGCCCGGAGGGGCGGGAACGTACCGGACTAGTCCATATCCATATCTTCGGGGAAGTCGGCGTTGGCGTAGACGTTCTGCACGTCGTCGTTGTCGTCCAGGGCTTCCATGAGACGGATGACCTTCTGGGCGGCTTCGGCGTCCACGGCCACCAGGTTCTGGGGCACCATGGCCAGTTCGGCGGACTGCATGGTCACACCGGCGGATTCCAGAGCGTCGCGCACGGCCGCGAAGTCGGCCATGGCGGTCTGGAGGGTCCAGACATCTTCATCGTCGATGACGTCGTCGGCGCCGGCTTCCATGGCCACTTCCATCATCTGGTCTTCGGTGTAGGCGGCCTTGTCCACGGTGATGACGCCCTTGCGGTCGAACATCCAGCTCACGCTGCCGTCGGTGCCCAGGCTGCCGCCGTGCTTGGTGAACAGGTGACGCACTTCGGCCACGGTGCGGTTCTTGTTGTCGGTGGCCACTTCCACCATGATGGCGATACCGGCGGGACCGTAACCTTCGTAGAAGCATTCGGTCAGATCGCCGCCCGCATCTTCACCGGTACCCTTGCGGATGGCGGCTTCGATCTTGTCCTTGGGCAGGTTCACGGCCTTGGCAGCGGCAATGGCGGCACGCAGACGAGGGTTGCCCGCCGGATCGCCACCGTTCTTGGCAGCGATGATGATTTCCTTGGCGGCCTTGGTGAAAACCTTGCCGCGCTTGGCGTCCTGACGGCCCTTGCGGTGCTGGATATTGGCCCATTTGCTGTGCCCAGACATAAAACCTCCCAAAACTCGGAGAATGTAAAAGGTGAAAAAAGACAGACGGCCTTGCGGCGCGTCCGTTCCCTGCCCAGGATACCGGGACATCCCGGCGGCGGGAGCACGCTTCCGGCCTCTCCAGGCGCGCACGCGGGTGCAGCGGCCCGGACAGCGGAGGATGGGCCGCCCCTAAAGGGCGCCGGGCTCCTGTCCGGTGTCGGCGGCTCCGTCCGTGCCCGCATCCTGTGCGGCAGGACGCGCCTCGGCCTTGAACCCCATGCCCACGAAGAAGGTCTCCTTGCTCTCGGCTCGGGAGCTCTTGGGCTTGAAGGATTTGACGGCCTTGAAGGCGCGACGCATGGGCTGGAGCATCTCCTGGATGTCCGGCCCCATGAAAATCTTGACGATGAAGCTGCCGCCGGGTTTGAGGTGCAGGCGCGCCACTTCCAGGGCCTCGCAGGCCAGCTCGAGCGAACGGGCCTGGTCCGTGAACTTGGTCCCGGTGGTACGGGGCGCCATGTCGCTCATGACCACGTCGAACGGCCCCATCTCGCGCAGGCGGGCTTCAAAGGCATCGGAACGGTTGAACACGTCCTCCTGCATGAAGGTGACCTGCGGCGGAAAGGCGGTCTCCGTGGTCTGGATGTCGCAGCCCAGCACGAGCCCGCGCTGGCCCACCTTTTCGGCAGCACCCAGCGACCACGAGCCCGGAGCCGCGCCCAGATCCAGAACGCGCATCCCCTGGCGGAAGAGCTTGAACTTCGCGTCCAGTTCCTTGAGCTTGTACACGGAACGGGCCGGATAATTCTCGCGCTTGGCCTTGAGAAAATAATGATCTCGATATTCCTTCATAGTGACACCAGCGGGCTTCTATAGCGTTTTTTTTCACGGTAGCCAAGCCCCACAGGGGCGGCCCGGCCGATTTTTTTCAGGGATGGCGGAAGGAGAGGACCCGGGGATGCCACGGGCTTTGTCCGGCGTGGCGTGAGGGTTGCCGGCCGGAAGACACGGCCCGGGGATGCCCCTGTGTCCTGGCGGGCAGGGCGTTGCTGTGCCGGCCTGCTTCGGAGCGGCCTTGCTTTCCTGCAGGCGTTCCGGGAAAGCTGGAGCTCGCCTGCCTGCATACCAAGGAGAAAACGCTCTGGAAACAACCGGAGCGAGCGGCGGACATGACGACCTACCCATTCTGACGGTCACTGGTGCAAGCATGTCCTCCTGCTTGCCGGAGCCGGATTCGTAGCTGACCGTCCCTTGCATGCCACGGATATCAGGCCCCTCTCTCCTGACCGACGGGCGGCCTGTGCACAAAAAAGACTTGACCGCGGCAGATGAATGGCATACATACCTCGCTACGCCGCGTTGTGGCGTCCATGTGGGGAAGTAGCTCAGCTGGGAGAGCATCGCCTTCGCAAGGCGGGGGTCGGGAGTTCAAGTCTCCTCTTCTCCACCACAAGGAAAACCAGGGGTTACGGTTCTGGACTGTGACCCCTTTTTTATTGCCCAAGATTACTATATAAAAAGCAGACATGCCCCTGGCATACCTGTCCCCTTGACCAGAGGTATCTAGATTTATTCGATATTTATTAATATAGGACATAAACCACTTAATGCAGAACCATCATCATTTCCACCTGTACAGATATCCGTATCAGGCTGTATGAAGCACCTTCTCGTGAAGTGTACAACATAGCACTTTAAAAAGATCTTTTTTGTTCTGCACTTCAACTCTGACGCCTGTTCAGATTGAAACGAGCCGTCCATGGATATCCAAGAAAAACTCCTCATTCGCGATCTTCGCCGTGTCCTGCATGTTTTGCCTTCATGGGTACGCTGGCGTACGTACGTCCTGCTATTCCTCATGTTCGTCCTGGCATTTTTCGAAGTCCTTTCCATCTTCTCCATGTCGCTGATGGCCATGAGCATCGCCGCTCCGCAGGCTATTCTGTCCCACAGGATCGTCCAGGAACTGCTTCAGGCTATTCCGGCGTTGGGGCAGCTCTGCAACGACCTGCGCTATTTCACACTGCTCACCGCCTGTATCGTCGTAGCTTTCGCGGCCATCAAGAACGGCCTCTCTGCCCTTGTAGGCTGGAAAAGCGCAGTCCTGGGTGAAGATATCGCCTTCAGTGCCGGCAGCACCATCATGCGGCACTTCCTGTACAGTGACTACATGGAGCATATGGCCGGCAACAGTGCAGCCATGTTCCAGGCCCTGAGCTGGAAAACGACTCTTGGCCAATACGTCGTCAATATCCTTAGCGTCTACACCTACGCCATCACGGCCGTAGCCCTGTTCCTGACGCTCATTTCAGCAACGCCGGGTGTCATCCTGCTCTGCCTGTTCATCACAGGTTTGATAACGACGTCCATCTATCGCGGCATGAAATCGGCAATCGACCGCTCCGGAGCCACTGCTGCCGACAGCAACCGGCAGGAAAATACAACGGCCATGGTAGCCATGAACGGTATCCGGGAGGTCCTTATCTACCGGCAGCAGCCTGTCTTTTTCAAATCCTACCAGGATGCCTGCCGCAAGGGGAAGAACGCACGGTCGTTCCTGACCGTCGCGCCCCCCATCCCTTCATGGATACTGGAAGTTTGCGGCTTTCTGGTCATTCCCAGCACCATCTGGCTGCTTATTTCTACCGATGATGCCGACATGTCGACCATCGCTGGTGTGATCACGGTCATCATGCTGGCCGCATGGCGTGTACTGCCGCTGTTGAACCGTTCCCTGGGCTGCCTGGTGACCTTGCGAGGCCTGCGCGCCATGGCCATGAACTGCCTTGAGCGTCTGGAAGCTATCCAGAAGCAGGCGCTGCCCTCGTCGCCTGACCCCGATCCCTCATTTCGCTTTGATCGTGAGATCACGCTTGATCAGGCTGATTTTCGCTACCCGGGGGCTACACAGGACAGCCTCTCCAAACTGAGTTTCTCCATCCACAAGGGCGAACAGCTGGGCATCGTGGGCCCCTCCGGTGCCGGCAAGTCAACTCTTGTGGGCCTACTGTGCGGCCTGCTGCCCATGAGCAGTGGCATCTTACGCGTGGACGGCAAGGAACTTTCGCCGGAAGAGCGGGCCGCCTATATCCGCAGCATCGGCTATGTGCCCCAGTCCCCCTATATCTTGCAGGGGACTGTGGCAGCGAACGTGGCCTTCAGCCAATGGGGAAAGCCCTACGATGCGGAAAAGGTGGCCCGGGCCTGCCGCATGGCGGCTCTGGACCTTGTGGAAAAAGACCCGCGCGGCATAGAGTACCCCATTGGAGAACGGGGCAGCGGGCTTTCGGGTGGTCAGGCCCAGCGTGTCTCCATCGCACGGGCTTTATATGCGGCTCCCGATATCCTGATCCTGGACGAATCCACCAGTGCTCTTGACCTTGGGACAGAAAGCGCCATAATGGATACTATTGCAGCCCTCAAAGGTCAGTTGACCATCATCATCATCGCACATCGGCTGAGCACGGTAGAACACTGTGACAGACTGATCTGGATGGAGAACGGACGCATACATCGTATCGGGACGCCTCAGGAGTTGCTGCCTGAGTATATGAAGTCGTTTGGTGTGTAAGTAAAATGAGGGTGTTAACTAATGATCAATGAATATATTTTAGGCTGTATCAAGAAATATAGCTTCACATATAAACTGTACTGGGAGCTCAAGGGGGCAAAATTCTATCTTTTATCCTCCCCAAGTAAAGAGCCACATATGACAGAGACAGAAAAAGAACTTTTTTATAACGTTATCTCTGATTCAAATGTTATACTTGAATTTGGTTCTGGAGGCAGCACAGTTTATGCACTGGAACAAGGGAAAAAAGTTTTTTCCATTGAATCTTCTAGGTGGTTTGTACGCTTAATGAAAAAATCACCCGTTATCAAAAAGGCTATTCAGGATGACAACCTTCTTTATTATCAAGTTAGGATGGGAACAACTAAAGAGTGGTCTATCCCATTGAATAGTGAATTGGGCGAACTCTACTGGAAGAAATCCGTAGAGACAATATCCTCGATGCCTGTATCAATCGTTAAGAATTATTGGGATAAGGTAGATACAATTTTTATCGATGGGCGTTATCGTGTTTCATGCGCATTAAATGCACTAATCACTTTCCCAAAAGTAAATAAATTTGTAATACATGATTACACAAACAGACCGCAGTATCATATTCTTGAAAATTTTTTT
>NZ_JBNPKS010000014.1:0-72820 GCF_050313065.1 Desulfovibrio sp. SGI.230
TCACTCTGGTCCGTGCGCCGGTCCCCGTCGCCGTCTCACCGGCAAGGCCATCCTTCCCTCATCATCCAGCCGGCACACGGGATGCTTTGCACTGCCAGAGCCCTGGCCAGCCTGGAGAACATCAAGCGGGCAGCCCGTATCCGCTTGTTGTTCCTCATTCCGGCAAGTTTTTGAGCCGTTCCTCCCGCCCCTGAGTCCGGATCGGCCCGGTAGTTCAACGCCCTCTGCTGCTTTCCTGTCGCCACAGTCCGGAGTCTTTCCCATCACCTGCCCCTTGCCGGTTGTCATGACAGGGCACGCCATCCCCTCCGGCAACTTTCGAAAACGCCCTGCATTCCCGGAGGGGCCCCCATCCGTTCCCTTTTCCGGCACGCCCCGATGACCCTGCCCTGCAGACAGCGGCGGGGCCTGTCGTCCATATCCGAACAAGTTTTTTCCGGGGTTGGGGCGTGGAGGAAGGGGCAGTTTTGCCCCAAAACGCCCCTTCCCCCACGAGAAACCCGCTTCCAATCCCCCGGTCGACAATGCTATCCTGCGGCAGGAGTAAATTATGCGAAACACGTCCTTCAGCCCGCTGTGCGCGGCTTTTCTGCTGCTGATGCTGCTGAGCCCCCTTGCTGCCGGTGCGACTCAGCCCCAAAAACCCGTATCATCGCCCCTGACCATCACGGTGCAGGAGGCGGAACCCGGCCAGATGCTGCTGTTGGGCAGCAGCCCTGAAGACAGCGACCTGCGCGTGGGGGCCCTGATCTGCCGGCCTCTGGCCGAACAGGCGGTGGACAGAAAAAAAACAGGAGGCGGTCTGCGCCTGGACGTGCCGCTGGAATGGCTGGACGGTTATGTGGCGGCCCGCAGCGGCAAGGAGGATCTCCCCTTCCAGCTCTGGCAGCAGGGCGAGCAGTGGACTTCCAGCCTGCCCATACGCCTGCACGACGCCTGCGCCGCGGCCCCCATGTCCCGCCTGACGGAACGCTGGCAGGCAGTACGCGAAAAGCTGTCGCGGCAAAAGCTCTCCCAGCCCTGCCGCACCTTCCGCCGGCAGGGCGACAACTGGCTGCCGCTGGTCCTCTGGTGGGACGGCTATCAGGCCTTCAAGGAAGACCGCCCCTACCGTCCCCTGGAGCTGGGGAGTATGGCCGCCCAAAGCGACGCCCTGCTGGAGTGGTGCGACAAGCATCCCGGCAAGCCGCTGAAAAAGGCCCTGGAACAGCTTGCGGCCCCCAAGGCGGCCCCTGCGGCCCGCTGACCGGCATGATGTCCGGCCCTGCCCCTCGCGCGGCCGGGCGGCTCTTGATATCCGTACAGACCAACGCCCCACAGGAGTCTCATGCACAAGCTCTATCTCGTCATGGTGGGCCTGCCCGCACGCGGCAAGTCCCGTCTGGCCCGGCGCATCTGCGGCGGCCTGGCGGCTGACGGCTTCCGTTCAGCCATCTTCAACAACGGCGACGTCCGCCGCGAACTGCTGGGGGCGGAATCCACCCTGCCGGAGTTCTACTCTCCGGACAATGCCGAAGGTCGCAGGATCCGCGAGGAGATCTGCCGGCAAAACCTGATCCGGGCCAAAGAATGGCTGAACCGGGAAGGTGACGTAGCCATCCTGGATGCCACCAACGTCAGTCGCGCACGGCGGGCCTTTATCGAAAGGACCCTCACGGACCATCCCGTGCTTTTTCTGGAATGCGTCAATGAAGACCCCGTGCTGCTCAATGCCTGCATCCGCAACAAGACCCGCTTGCCGGAATACGCGGGCTATACCGAGGACGAGGCCCTGGCGAGCTTTGTGGGCCGCATCGGCTATTACGAAGCCATTTACGAGCCTGTGGGCAAGGAACAGTACTGGCTGTGCGTGGATACCATGTCCAGCCGCATCCTGGCGGAACAGCCCTGCGAAGGCTCCCCCTACTATCCCGCCATCCGCGAGATCGTGGTCAGCTGGTGGGTGCAGAGCCTGTACCTGGCGCGGCATGGTCAGACGGAATACAACGTGCAGGGCCGTATCGGCGGCGATCCGCCCCTGACGGCCAAAGGCCGGATGCAGGCCGAGGCCCTGGCCCTGCACCTGCGCGACCAGAAACTGGACTGGGTGTTCACCTCCACGCGCATGCGCTCGCACGAGACCGCGGCGCCCCTGCTGCGCGGACGGCACGAGACCCGCGTGATGGCCTTCAAGGAATTCGACGAGATCTGGGCCGGGGATTGCGAAGGCATGTGCTACAGCGAGATCCGCGAGACCATGCCCGAGATCACGGCAGGCCGTAACGCAGACAAATACCACTACGCCTACCCGCACGGCGAAAGCTACGCCATGCTGCGCGAACGTGTGCGGCGCGGCCTGCAGCGGGCCCTGTTCCTGGCCGGTGAACTGCCCGTGATGCTGGTGGGCCACCAGGCCATCAACCGGGTCATCCTCTCCCTGTTCCTGCGCCAGCGCGAGGAGGACATCCCCTACATCAACGTGCCGCAGAACCAGTACTACCACATCTCGCTCACGCCCCGCCGCAAGCTCATCGAACGCATCAGCTACTAGAGCGGGGAACGCACGCAAGGGCACGGCAAGATGCCCGAACGAAAGCGGCGCGGACGAATCGTCCGCGCCGCTCGTTGTTCTTTCATCGCTCCCCGCAGGGAACAGGGCTCGTGCCTGTCGCATGTACTGGTTGCAGGGACGCTGCGGGAGAGACAGGGGGGAACAGCCCTGTGTATGGCGCGAAGCCGGGCGGCCTTCCCGGCCCGGCTCCATACCGTCCCTGCACGGCATGGGCAGCGACAGCTGTCCCCAAGACTTCTGGCGGGAGGACCTGGCCCCTAGCCCTCGGTGCTGCGGTACTCGTGGGCCGAGGCCACCACGCGCTTGAGCAGGGCCTGCAGGGTGTGCTTCTCGTCCTCCGTCAGCGGGCTGGTCACCGAGGCGTCCCAGCCCCGGATGATCTCCAGCACGTGCGGGTACACGTCCAGGGCCTTCTGCGTCGGGAAGACGGCGGCCGTGCGCTTGTCCTGCGGGTTGACCTCACGCCGGATGAAGCCGCGCTTCTCCAGATGGGCCAGGGCACGGGTGACGTTGCTCTTGTTGATGTGGATGATGTCCGGCAGCTTGTCCTGGGTCAGGCCGGGCTGGCGGCAGATGTTCAGGATGAAAAGATACTGGCTGCCGCTGAGACCGTACGAAGCAAGACGCTTGTTCAGGTACATGAGGTAATGCCGGTTGGCCAGCGCGATCCACTTATAGGTCAGTTCCACAACAGCTCCAGAAAAATGATGTAGGTCACATACGTCGTTTTTTCATAGTCAGCCTTGCAGCGCCTTGCAAGGGCAAAAGCGCTCCGTCCGCCGGACAGGTTTTCTGCTTGACAAGGGAAAGCACCCGGACGTATATCGTTGCACACGCAACGGTATGGCGATATTTCGCCCAGGAATCCCTATGCCCACCCAACACAGATCCCGGCCCCGGACACAGGACCGCAGCACCGCCAGCACCGGCGAAGCCCTGCGCTCCATTTTCAACCGCAACTTCAATGTGGTCGCCTGCATCAACCTGCTGGTCATGACGGCCTACTACCTGATGTTCGTCACCAGCACGGCCTATGCGCGGGCCACCTACGGCGCCAGCCTCAGCAGCGCCGGGCTCACCGCGGGCATCATGGTCATCGGCTGCCTCATCGGCCGTTTCCTGACCGGCAACCTGCTTTCCCTGTGCGGCTGCCGTGCCATCCTTTTTGCCGGGCTGCTGCTCTATTCGGCCAGCATCGCGGCCTTTTTCTGGGTCCCCAACCTGGCCCTGCTCTTCGTGCAACGTCTGTGCATGGGCATGGGCGTGGGCATCATGGGCACGGCCACCGGTACCATCGTGGCCTATGTGGTGCCCCACCAGCATCACGGGCTGGGCATCAGCCTGTTCAGCATGAGCACGGCCTTCGCGCTGGCCCTGGGGCCCTTCCTGGGCATCCTCATCTCCCAGTATTTCAGCTATACCATCCTGGCACAGACCTGCCTGGGCATCGGCCTGACCTGCATCGCCATCTTCTTCGGCCTGCACGACCTGCCGGAGATGCGCCACCGCCACCGGCCCTTCCTTGAGCTCAACAGCTACATCGACCCGCGTGTGGTGCGTTTTTCGCTGGTGGCGCTCATCACCTGCCTGAGCTACGGCTGCATCCAGGCCTTCATGACCTCCTATGCGGCGGAACGCGGCCTGACCGGCGCGGCCAGCCTTTTCTTCCTGCTCTACGCCCTGGCCGCCCTGGTGACCCGGCCCCTGACCGGTCGCCTGTTCGACCTGCGCGGCGAGAACATCATCTTCTACCCGGCCCTGCTGCTGACGGCCCTTTCCCTGACCATGATGGCCCACGCCAGCAGCAGCTGGGTCCTGCTGGCCGCGGGGCTGATCCTGGGCATGGGCTTCGGCAACTTCCAGTCCGCCGGACAGGCGGTCTCGCTCTCGCTGGTGTCCAAGTCCCGCTTTGCCCAGGCCACCACGACCTTCTTCATCTTCTTCGACCTGGGTATCGGTCTGGGGCCCTACCTGTTCGGCTTCATGATCCCCGCCGCAGGCTATGACGGCATGTACCAGACCCTGGCCTTCGTGGTCCTCGGCGCGGTGCTGCTGTACTACGTCCTCCACGGCCGCCGCGTGGCAGCCGCATAGATATCTCCTTCCCCAGAGAGACGGCATTGTCATTCTCCCGGACGATGCCAAAACGCCGGGTCCCCCCCGGCGTTTCTGTTTTTGGGCGGCCACGTCGCCGCTGTGTCCTCTGCGGAGCCAAGGCAGGATGCCGCCCCCCTGTTGTGACGGCAGGGATGCGAGGCCGTCGGAAGGCCATGCGTCAGGCTGTTTGCCCTGTCCCGGCGCCCCCGGCCCGCAGGCGGCGCAGATGCAGGAGCGGATACGGCTGCCCCGCCCCGTCCAGCGGGGAACGCCCCACCACCTCGAAGCCCCGGCGGGCATAAAATATCCGGGCCGCCGTATTCTGTTCATTGACGTCCAGCAGGATCTCGGGATGGCGGCTGCCGAAATCCTCCAGCAGGGCCGTACCGATACCCCTGCCCCGCAGGCCCGGCTCCACGAAGAGCATCTCCACCCGTTGCTCCACGCTGCCCAGAAAGCCCGCCGGCAAGCGCCCCTGAGAGGGGCGGGGCACGGCTACCGTGCCCGTCGGGAAATGGCCTTCTCCTGCCCCCGGCGCATGGTCGCTCCCGTCGCCTTCAGCGGGCGCGACCTCCAGCCAGGCCAGACGTACGCGCTCCATGGCCGGAAGATAGGCGCCCGGCAAAGCAGCCCCGATGGCCCGCAGATAGTCCTCCGCCACGAAGCCGTGCGTGGCCCGCACGTTGCGCCACCACAGGCACAGCAGATACGGCCAGTCCGCAGGACCGGCATCGCTGAAGGTCAGTCGTTCCATCCTCTATTCCTTGCAGGGACAGCACCCGCAGGAGCCTCAGGCCCGTACGCCGCAGGTGCCCCCGGATGCGTCCGCAGGCAGTGCCCGACGGCAGGCAAGGCGCATCCGGCCGGGCCTCTGACCGGGACAGCAGTGCCATCGTCTCCGGGCTCCAAGGCGCCATACGGCTGCCCATCGCAAGGGAGCGTCCGCAAGCCTCACGCCGTCCCGGTGTCCGTCAGTAATTCATCTTCCACTGGACACCGGCGCTGGTGTTGTCCTGCTCCGTGCGGATGCCCGCCTTGCTGTGCGGGGTCAGTTCCAGTTCCATGATGACGGCGGTGCTGTCCGGCTCCAGGCCCTGTTCCACGCCGAGATAGATCTTCTCGCCGATGAACTTGCCCACTTCCAGGCTGCTTTCTTCATCCCCGCTCTCCTTGTCCGTGGCGGAATTGACGCGCAGCACGTCCACGCCCAGCACCGCACGGCCCAGATCCAGAACGCCCAGGCCGCCGGAGCCGAACCCGGCCAGACGTGCCACGGCGGCGGCCAGACGCAGGCTTTCGAAACGGCCCAGTTCGCTGGAGCCGCGACCGAACATGACCCGCGAGATGATCTCTTCCTGCGGCAGGGACGGCGTGCTGGTCAGTTCCAGCTTCATGCGCCGCACGGAGCCGCTGACGCGCACATCGGCCGTGATATCCGGTACTTCGTAGCGCAGGGTCACGTCCAGCAGGGGGTTGGAGACCGCCCCGCCGTTGAAGGAGATGGTGCTGGGCCGCAGGGTGAAGATCTTGGAGAGCAGGTCGAACTGCCCCCGCACCGAGCGCACGCTGCCGATGACCAGCGGATCGTTGAGGGCCCCGCGCACGCGCAGACCGGCCTGCCATTCGCTCTCCAGCCCGTGGCCGTTGACCGCGATATGCCCGGGCGCCCGGACGCTCACGTCCAGGGAGCCGTGTCCTTCCTTCTTTTCCGTGACCGGTTCCGGGGCTTCGCTGGTGCCTTCCACGGGCAGGGTGGTCACGCTGCTGCCGGTAAGGCGATTGAGATTGACCAGGGCCTCGTCGATGGTGATGTCCGCCGCCACCTGGGGCGCCATGAGCGTGCCCTTGACCGAGGCCGTGCCCGACAGGGTCGCCTGGATGTCCGCGCGCCGCAGGGGGCGCAGACGCTTCATGGCGGCATCCAGATCGAGCCTGCCGCCTTCGGGATGCAGGCTGCCCGCGGCCGTCACCAGGCCGCCGCGCCCGTCGCTCATGGAGGCCTCCACACGCACGGGCTCCAGCTTCAGGCCCTTGCCGCTGCCCGCCGTCACCGAGGCCTTGATGTCCGTCAGCAGGATGCCCAGGGCCAGGTCCTCATACCGTCCGCCCGCGACCTCCAGCCGCCCCTTGGCCGTAGGCACGGCAAGGCTGCCGGCCAGAGCCAGATGCATGTCCAGGCGTCCGGTCACGCGGCGGTCGGCCACCGGCACCAGACGCCAGAGCGGGGCAAGGTCGCCCTGCCAGTCCAGACGCCCGGAAAGCGGGGCCGTCATGTCCGGCAGGGGCAGGCCGTTGGCGGAAAAATGCAGGGGCAGGCGGACTTCCAGACCGGCCTGCTCCGCTCCCAGGGCCTGCCGGGTGGAGGGAGGCAGTTCCAGCCGTGTGTCCAGACGTCCTTTGCCGTTGCTGCCGCCCAGCTTGCCCGTCAGGGCCAGATCCAGCGGCGGCAGGGAGCTTTGCGGGACTTCCAGTCGCCGCACGTCCAGCCGGAAGGTCCCGGCAGGGGCCGCGGGACTGCCGTGCAGGCGGCTCTGGAAAGCCAGCGCGGCCGAAGGCAGGCCCGGCACCACCGCCCGCCACGGGGCAAGATCCATGCTGTCCAGCGTCAGGCGCACATCCATGGCCGCGGGCTTCAGGCTGGCCGTGGCCCGTACCCGCCCCGCAGGCGCGATGCGGGCATCCAGACCGCGCAGGGAAAGACCGTCCTTGTCCAGCACCAGGGCCGTCCCTGCCTGCAGGCGCAGGCCCACGCCCTGCTTGAGATGCAGGTCACACACGGGGATCTCCAGCCTGTCGCCCTGCCAGCGGAGGCGCAGCTTGGCCCGAATGTCTCCGGCGCAGGCCAGTTCCGCTTCCAGCGGGGTCGCCAGTTCGCCCTTCAGGCCCACGAGCACCCGCTCCAGCCGCAGACCGGCCGCATGGAGCTGGCGCACGTCCAGACGCTGTTCCAGCTTTCCCCGGCCGAAAATATCGTCGATGCGCAGATGCTGGTGCAGCTCGCGCAGCAGCAGACGCTCGCCTCCCCTGTCGTGCAGGCGGAGGAAGCCCACGTCGGCATCCAGGCTGAACCACTGTTGCCAGTCCTGGCTGCACAGGAAGGCCGGATCGGCCAGCCCGGCCACAGCCGCCAGCGGAAGTTCTTCGGCTTTGTCCGGGGCACACGGCAGACCGCCCGCACGCAGCATCAGACGGACAGGCCGGTCATCCTTCTTTTCCAGGCGCAGGCCCGGTAACCAGTAGTCCAGCACCCGGCCCAGCGCGGCCCAGTCTTCTATCTCGCCGTACAGCGAGGCCCACAGGCGCGGCCTTGTCCCGGGATCGGGGAACAGCTGTGCCAGCAGCCGCGCAGGGACAAAATCGCTGCCCACGATGGCCGGGGCCGGAGGGACGGGGGCTGCGGCGGCATCCGCAGCAGAGGCAGGAACAGGGGCCGCCGGAAGGGCCGTTGCGGGCTGTCCGGCCGTATCCACAGGAGCCGGGAGCGTCCCGGCCTCTCCCACCTCAGGGAGCGGGGCCTGCTTTTCCGCCGAAGCAGAAGGAACGGCAGGCATCTCCTGCGGGGCATCGGGCAGCAAGGCCAGCAGGGCCCCATCCAGACGGGCACCGGCGCCGTGCAGCTCCAGCTGCGGCAGGCCCAGCAGCCAGGCCGCGCCGTCATGCCCGGCCCGCAGGCGCAGTTTCGTGGAAATATGGTCTTTTCCGGTGCGCACCTGCAGGGAGAGCGGCAGTTCCACCTTGCCTTTGGCAGCCAGCTGCGGCCACGGCAAGGCCTCTCCGCCTGCCAGCAGGGAGAGATCGTTGACGGCATGCCCGCCCAGGTCCAGCGTGGCGCAGGCCAGTTCCAGACGGGGCTCGGGCGCACCGGGACTGCCCTTCACGCCGATGTCCAGACGCAGGGCGTCGCCCAGGGGCGCCAGCAGGGCCCGCGCCTGGGGCAGCAAGGCCGCCGCATCCGCAGCGGAAGACACGGCAAGCGAGCAATCCAGCGCCAGCGGCGAGGCCAGCACATCCGCAGCGGTCGCAAGCTCCAGCGTCCCCTGACCGCGCAGTCGCACGGCCCCGGCATCCGCCTGCAGGGTCTCCAGCGCCAGCACGGGACGCTCACCGGGCCGCAGGGCCAGTTCCACCCGCAGGGACGACGCCTGCCCGGGCGTCAAAAGCAGAGCCAGCGGCGCGGGCAGCCACTGTCCTGCCGCTTCCGTCAGGAGGGGGGCCGTGTCCGTGTTTTTTTCCTGCGCAGAAACAGGACCGGCTTCTTGTGCCGGGGCCGCCGCCGGAGTCATCCCGGGCGCTGTCACACCGGATCCGGGAGCGGGCGCAGCGGCGGAAGGCGTCTCCTCAGTGGCCGGAGCAGCGGCTGCCGCTGCGGACGCCAGCTGCCACGAGGCCTGGAGACCGGCCCGGGCCGTGGTCCCGCTCAGGGAAAAATCAGCTTCGGCTGTCAGGCACAGCGAGACCTCCAGCCCCTCACCGACGCGGAGGGCGCTTTCCACGGCGGCCACAGCCACGGACAGGGGCGGCGCCGGGGGAGCCCCGGGCGTCATCGCCTCTTGTGCGGGGGCAGACGCAGCGACGGCAGGGGCCGGGGGCGTCTGACCATCCGCAGGCACACTCCCCGCTCCGGCCGAAGCAGCCGCGTCCTGCGCTGCCTGCCCGGAGACATCCACCAGCGTGCCGGACGGACTGCCGTCCAGCACGGCCGAGCCCAGCCACAGGCCATCCAGCGCCACTTCACGCACATGCAGGGAAGGCAGCCAGCCCGGCAGGGAGGCCGTGATGTCCAGCGCGCTCCTCAGGGCCGTCTCCACCCCGGCCAGCGTCTCGGCCAGCGGCGGGGAGGGCTCGTCGGGGGAAGGAGGCAGCTGGGGCAGGCGATACAAAGAGGGGTGTTCCAGGCGCAGGTCGAGCGAGATGCCGGGCGGGAAAACGGACAGGCCCACGTCCACACGCGCCCGGGGCACATCCAGCCAGAGGCCCCCGGCATCACGCAGGCGCAGGGCGCATTCCATCTCCAGCGGCAGGGCCCCCTCCAGACGGATCAGCTCCAGGGAAAGGCCCTGTTCGGCCAGGGGCGGAGCCAGCAGGGCGTCGGCTTCCTGCCGCAGCCAGTCCTGTCCGCCGGGCGTACGCAGCCACCAGACCGCTCCGGCCCCGGCCAGCAACGTCAGGAGCACGAACAGCAGCAGGCACGGCAGGACACGGCGCCGGAAAAAGCTCCTGCGCACGGGCGCTGCCCCTTCCGAGGGAGCAGGGCCCGACGGACGGCCGTCAGGGACAACAGGGGGAGTTCCGGATTCGCTGGCCATCAGAAGCTCTGTCCTATGCTGATATAGAGTTGCAGGGGGGGATCACCGTCCACGGGATTGAGGGGCGTGGCCACGTCCAGACGCACCGGGCCGATGGGCGTGTAGTAGCGCAGGCCCAGGCCCGCGCCCCAGCGCATGTCGCCGAAGATCTGCGGCAGGGCGTCCTCGTAGACCATGCCGCCGTCCAGGAAGGGCACGATGCCGATCTCGTCGGTGATCTTGTAACGGGCCTCCAGATTGACGATCTGGTAGGAACGGCCGCCGCTGGGGTCGCCCTTGTCGTTGCGCGGGCCGATGGCCTGATAGGAATAGCCGCGCACCGAACCGGCACCACCGGCGTAATAGCGCAGCGTGCTGGGCAGGTTGTTCATCTCGGCCCCGGCCATGCTGCCGCCGCGCACACGGGCCGCCAGCACGAGCTTGTCGTCGATGACGCCCTTGTTCGGGCCCTTGCGGAAGGGCGCGTAGTAGAACATGCCTTCCACTTCCGTGCCCAGGGCCGTGAAGAAGCCGTCGTAATAGCCGAAGATGGGTTTGGAATTGATCTCCAGCACCGAGCCGCGCTTGGGATTGATCTTGTTGTTGCGGCTGTCGCGCACGATACGCAGGTGCGGGCCCACGAAACTGTAGGGCTCGTTGGTACGGTCGTCCTCGGTGAGGGCGCCGCTGTCGGAAGAGGCGCCCACGCCCACCCACCAGTAGGGGCTCAGGCGGCGCTCGATACCGGCGCCCACGCGCAGGCCGCGCCGGTCGTAAGCATCGGTGAATTCCTGCAACAGGGAGGCTTCGCCCACCAGCTTCTGGTCGCGATCCAGAAAGGCCGGTTTTTCGAAGGACGCCTTCAGCCCCTGCTTTTCGGGCGTGATGGGCAGGGAGACCACCAGCTTTTCCCCGTTGCCGAAGAAGTTGCGGTGTTCCCACTCCCCTTCCACGCCGATACCGGAATCGGTCTCATAGCGGGCAGCGGCGCTGACCGAGCGCGGCGGGCCTTCACGCACCACCAGCTGCACGGGCAGGACCACCATGCCGTCCTTGCGCGGCGAGGGCACGTCCTTGATGTTGCGCTGGCGTACCATGCTGAACAGGCCCAGGCCGCGGAGCTCGTCCACATAGTCCTGCACCCGGCTCTCGTTCCAGGGCTCCGTCCCGGCCTTCCAAGGGGCGCGGTCGCGGATGTAGGTCGTGCTGACGTCCTTGTTGCCCTCCACCACGATCTCGCCCAGCAGGGCCGGAGGACCGGTATCCACCACGATCTCGGCATTGAGGGTCCGGGCCGCGCGATCGAGGAAATAGCGCTGGCTGCTCACCTGGGCCAGCGGATAGCCACGGCGGCGCAGGCGTTCGGGCAATTTTTCCACGGCTTCCAGCATCTGGTCGGCCGTGACGGGTTCACCGGGGGTGACCCCGCGCAGGGTATCGGGAAAACGCGGGGGCGGGGTCGCTTCGCGGGCCTCGTCGCCCCACAGGGCCCCCAGACCGCTGTACGGCGCCCGCCGCTTGCCGTGCTTGAGGGCCGCGGGCACCACGGGGACAGGCTCATAGCGCACCGAAGCCCGGCCCAGCACATAGCGGGGGCCCGGCGTCAGATGCAGGCGCACCGTGACCGGTTTGGTCGTGCTGTCCATCTGGAAGGTCGCCGTACCGTCATAATAGCCCTGGGAATGCAGCAGCTTGACCGCCGTCTCCACATCGCCCCGGGCCCGGCGCTCCAGGGCCAGCAGGCTGTCCGGCGGGTCGGAGCGCAACTGCTCCAGCTGGCTCAGGTCGCGCATCTTGTCCGACAGGCCGCTGTTCCCCTTAGGGGCAGACGGCGCGGCTCCCGTCCCTTCACGGTGGGGGGCATCCGCCTGTGGGGCTGCCGGTCCGGCCTCGTCGCCCTCCTCCGGGCTGCCGCCCAGGGACACGCCCTCGGATTCCCCGTCAGGATCCGTGGCCGCGGCGCGTTTCTCGTCCGCCGTGGCGCGGCGCTCCCCATCCACTTCGATGGACAGCTTGTACGGGATTCGCTCGCCCTGAGCGGCGGGCATCTTGGTCCCGCCGTCATCACGTAGTTCTCCGGCGGCATCGCCGAACAACAGGCCGCAGCCCCCCAGCAAGAGGCAGGCCATGAGCAAAAAAGAAAAAAGGATATATGTTCGGCGCATAATAATCCCATAGCCGCAGAGAGACAGCTTGGCAAGACAAATCCCCTTTGTTACCATGAGCTTATTCAGTTCTTTTTTCAGGAGTCTCCCATGTCGTATGATCTCTGCCTCCATGTGGACGCCAATGATCCCGCTGTGCTGGCCTTTGCTTTCGTCAATGCCCGCAACTATATGAACGGCCTGCCCGGCAAGGAATTCGAGCTGGTGCTGGTGGCCAACGGCCCGGCCGTCAAACTGTTCGTGCCTGCCCAGGCCGAGCTGCAGAAGACCGCCGAGGAGCTCATGGCCCGCGGCCTCAAGCTGCGTCTGTGCAAGAACGCCCTGGATGCCAACAAGATGACCGCCGCCGACCTCTGGCCCGGTTGCGAAGTGGTGCCCGCCGGCCTGGTGGAGATCGTGGAGCTGCAGAACAAGGGCTTCGCCTACATCAGACCGTAATCCCATGTTTGCCCGCTGCCCGCCGTGCTGACGGGCAGCGGGAAGCGCCCGGGGCGTGCCGCCCTGCCGCGGAGCTGGTCACGGGCGGCCAGCCCGGCAGAAAGACCTGCGGCGATGCCGGCCGCTTACGGGCAAACTTTCCGGCAGGAGAGGACTTTCCTCTTCTGCCTTTTCTTTTTTCCAGGCGCCAGGTCCGTCCCGGACATGCCTCCGGCGATCTGCAACAGGCGGTCCGCATCCAGGATCTCCAGCCTGTGCCGGGTGAACGCGCCCAGGATGCCCTGACGGCGCAGCCCGGTGACCAGCCGGGAAAAAGAGGCCGGATGCATCCCGATATGCAGGCCGCATTCTTTCTGGCCCATCCCGATGGAAAAACAGCCCTGACGACCGCCCGTCAGCTGCACCAGCAGACGGCACAGACGTTCCAGCCCCGAAGATTCCTGCTGTTCGATGGCATAGGACAAAAAGAATTCCATCTTGTGCAGCACGGTGGTCAGCAGGTTCCTGGCCAGATCGGGATAGCTGCGAAAAAAAGACGGATCCCGCAGCAACCTGCTCTCAAAACGTACCGTGCGGACCTGCCCGCAACAGATGTAGCGCACATGGTTGTCTATCCCGGTGATGGCCGGGATGTCGTTGATCAGACACAGGGGCCCGGCCTGGAACAGGGTCCATTCCTTGCCGGTACCGCTCAGGCTCACCATGTCGATGTTCCCTTCCAGCAACAGGTGGAAGAAGCGGCAGCCTTCCACACGCAGGGTCTCCTGATCTTCGTAGGTCTCCAGCTTCCCCAGCGGGATGACCGCCTCCCATGCCTGGTTGAGCCGCTCCAGCCAGAACTCCGCTTGCGTCCTCCTGTTCATGCCTCACCATCCCTCCAGGGGATCAACGTCCTCTCCTGACAGCTCAGTTCCCTCATGCGCGGGATGTCCAGCAGCCGGACGTTCCCGCCCCGTACCCTTTCCAGACAGCCGGAATCCTCCAGCCGGGCCAGCAGCCGCGATGCCGTCTCGGGCGTGATGCCTGCCAGCTCGGCCATGTCCTTCTGGCGCAGCACGGGACAGTCCTTCGTATCGTGGATGTCCAGCAGGAGCGCACACAGGCGGGACAGGGCCGGGCCGAAGGTCACGGCGTGGGCCCTGTACAGGAACAGCAGGTTGATCCCGGCCAGAGCCTGCACCACGTTCACATACAGCTCGGGATACTCGCAGGCCAGACGGCGCTCGTACCATGCGGTGACGTCCCGTACCAGCAGGGTCACCGGCGTCATGGCTCTGACCATATAGCCATGCGAGGTCTGGCCGCCCTCCAGGCACTCCGTATTGACCAGGCAGCCCGGCCCCATCAGCAACAGCAGGCGCGGGGCCTGCCGGGCCATGCCGTAGACCCTGACATGCCCTTCTTCGAGGAAGATCAGTTCATGCGGGGCACCGACGATATCGACAGGAGAACGGGAGGAGGCCATCACCCTCCGGCGCTGCCCCCGGCGCATGAAATCTGCCCAGATCCTGTTCAGCCCCTGGACATAGACAGCGTGCATATGGATGTCGCGCCGCTTCATGGAACCTCCTGAGCGGAAAGAAGTTTTTTAAAAAACAAAAAACTTGATGGATGCTGTTTTTTTCATGTCCTGCCCGATTTAGAAAAAAATCACAAGCTGTGACATCCATCAGGAGGATTGCATATGACAAAACAGCATGTCTCTCGTCGGGCCTTTCTGGCAGGAAGCGCCGCGAGCATGGCGCTGGGTTCCCTCGCAGGGGTGGCCCATGCGGCGACCAAGCCCCAGGAACAATGGGACGAAGTCTTTGACGTCATCGTCATCGGCTCCGGTCTGGCCGGTATGTGTGCGGCTCTGGCGGCCAAGAAGAACGGCTGCAAGAAGGTCGTCGTCCTGGAAAAGATGAGCTATCTCGGCGGCAACTCGGCCATCGCCACCGGTGACTTCGGCGCCGTGAACTCCCAGCTGACCCGCAAGCAGGGGATCAAGGACACGCCCGAGGCCTTTGCCGAAGACATCAGCGCCGCCTGCGGCGGCCTGAACCATCCCGACCTGACGCTCACCGTGGCCCGCAACTCCGGCCGGGCCATCGACTTCCTCATCGAGAACGGCGCCAAGTTCAATCCCGAGATCATCATCCTCGGCGGACATTCCGCACCGCGCGTGCACCAGGGCGTCGAGAGCTTCGGCGCCAGCGTCATGGTCCCCATCTGGGACAGCTTCCGCAAAAAGTACAACGGCGAGATCCGCAGCCGCGTCAAGTTCGACAGCTTCATCCAGGATGAAAGCGGCGCCGTCACCGGCGTGAACGTGCGGGAACGCTACGACTTCATCAACGAGTCCAAGAACGAAGACATGGAAAACGCCGGCGGCCTCCCCAAGCGCTATGCGGCCCGCTACGGCGTCGTCCTGGCCACGGGCGGCTATTCCCGCGACCTGGCCTTCCGCATGGCCGAAGCGCCGCTGCAAAGCGAAGAGATGGCCACCCGCTGCCATATCGGCAATACGGCCGGTGCCCTGCGCGCGGCCCTGGCCATCGGTGCCCGCAGCGTGCATACGACCCTGGGCCGCTACGGCTTCTACATCGCTTCGGAAGACCTGCGCATGGGCATGGTCATCGACCCCAAGACCTGCAAGCGCTTCATCGACGAGAGCATGCCCCGTACGGACCTGGCCGTGAACATGCTGCTCTACATGCAGAAGCACCGCTGCATCCCCCTGGGCATCTACGACAAGAAGACCATGGACGCCTTCTTCGACCACAAGCGCCGCCAGCGCCTGCTCTTCTCCAATGCCCTGCGCCCCTATGACACCCTGGAAGAACTGGCCGCCAAGGAACATCTGGACCTGAAGACCCTGAAGGCCACTCTGGACCGCTACAACAAGGACATCGCTGCCGGACGCGACAGCGAGTTCGGCAAGGACATCGCAGGCTCCCTGTCCGTGCCCCTGACGGAACCGCCGTTTGCGGCCTGCACCATCGAGCCCGACCTCTCCTACACGCAGGGCGGCGTGCTCATCAACACCAGGGCCGAAGCCATCAGCGCCCTGGACGACAAGCCCATCCCCGGCCTCTATGTGGCCGGCGAAGCCTCTGCCGGGGTGTTCGGCGTCACGCGCCTGACCGCCTGCTCCCTGCCCGACTGCGCCGCGTTCGGCATGATCGCCGGGGAAGAGATCGCCAAGCGGGCCCGCAACATCAAGGCCTAGTTACGGAGGAATCCATGAAGATACGCACGTTAAGCATGATCGCCGCCGCCCTTTTGCTGGCAAGCTCTGCCGCCTGGGCCGGGAGCTATGTGAGCCACAAAAGCATGCACCAGGACCTGGCCTGCGTGGACTGCCACCAGGAAGAAGTGGGCCGCACGCCGCCGCCCAGCGAAGCCTGCCTGAACTGCCATGGTCCCATGCAGGATCTCATCAAGAAAACGGAAGGGTTCAAGCGTAACCCGCACTATACGCCGCACTGGGGCGATACGGTGCCCTGCTACACCTGCCACAAGGAGCACAAGAAGTCAGAGCTGCTCTGTGCCAACAGCTACTGCCATGTGAAGAACTTCGAAGGGGTCACGCTCAAGTAGACCGGTCCCGGGGGAAAGCCGCCTGCCAGCGGCCTTCCCTCGGGAGACCGGGAGCAACAGCCGCAGCCGGGGGGACGTACGGGGGGGACCGTACGGCCGTGCTGCACTGTTCGTGAGGTCTGCGGTAGCCTCAGGCTCCGCTAGCACACCGATAATGACTGCCGCAGGCCTCCTTGGCAAGAGTTCCGGCAAAAAGAGCATGCCCTGCCAGGCATGCCGCCATTGCTCTTGCCTGCTCGCGAGAGCCGCTCCTTCGATCTTCCCCATGCATGGCACCGTAGACGGCAGCGCATGAAAGCCTTTTTCGTGCGCATCTTGCCGCTTGTCCAGGCAAAATAACAACATACTGTTTTTATTAAATAAAAATAAGACACTCACGCGTGTCCGAAGACAAGGGAGAGGAAGGATGAAGAAGCTTGCCATTCTCTTTATCGCCGCCACCATGGCGCTGGCTGCCGCCGATGCCCAGGCCATCGACTTCAAGGCCAAAGGTATCTGGCAGGTGGGCATGGGCCTGTCACAAAGGAACTTCGTCAAATCCGTCGGCGGGAACAAGACCGACAGCAATGACATCATGAACAGCCGTTCCCGCATCCGCTTCCAGATGGATGCTGTCGCCTCGGAGAGCCTGTCCGGCAGCGTGCATTTCGAGATCGGCCATATCCAGTGGGGCCAGCAGGCCGGCGGCGGCGCCCTGGGGGCCGACAGCACCTCGGCCATCAAGGTCCGCATGGCCTTCATGGACTGGCAGGTGCCCGACACCAGCCTGAAGGTCCGCATGGGCCTGCAGAACCTGACCCTGCCCACCAAGGCAGGCAACTCGTCCGTCGCGGGCAACCTGGATGTGGCCGGGATCGTGGCCTCCTGGCAGTTCTCGGAAACCGTGGGGCTTTCGGCCCTCTGGCTGCGCCCCTTCAACGACAACTACAGCGCCGAGGGCAATACCAACTATCTCGACAACATGGACATCTGGGGCCTGACCCTGCCCGTGCGTCTTGAAGGTTTCGAGATGACCCCCTGGGTGCTGTACGGCATCCGCGGCAAGAACACCTTCAACGGCACCCAGATCTGGAACGACGGCAACCCCATGACCAGCATGGGGGCCTATCCCTTCGGCATGACCGCCGCCGGGGCCCGCGGCTTTACGGACCTCGATACCGACAAGATGTACGGCAGCCTGTTCTGGGCCGGTCTGCCCGTGGCCATCACGGCCTTCGATCCCTGGAACATCGAATTCGAGCTCAACTACGGCTATGTGGAAGGCATGGGCCGCTACGATGCCCTGGAACGCGGCGTGGACCCGGTACGCGGCAGCACACAGCGGCAGGGCTGGCTGGCCAAGGCCCTTGTGGAATACAAGACGGACTGGGGCAGGCCCGGCATCTTCGGCTGGTACGGCAGCGGTGACGACGGCGACATCAAGAACGGTTCCGAGCGTCTGCCCAGCCTGCGCGCCAACGGCATGTTCTCGTCCGTCATGGGCGACGACGTCCATTACGGCGGCAGCCTGCAGGACCAGAAGATGACCTATGCCGGTACCTGGGGCCTGGGGCTCCAGGTGGCGGACGTCAGCTTCATGGAAGACCTCAAGCATACCTTCCGCGTCCTCTACTGGGGCGGGACCAACAGCCCATCCATGGTCAAATACGCCACCACCCGCACGGACTGGAACTACACCAACGATTACGAAGGGATCTATCTGACCACCAATGACGGGCTGCTGGAGTTCAACATCAACAGCGTCTACCAGGTCTACGACAACTTCAGCATCGGCCTCTGGCTGGGCTACATCGCCAACCTGATGGACTCCGGTACCTGGCAGGACGGCCACGCCTACCTTGGGGACAGCTACAGCAAGCAGGACATCTGGAACGTCGACCTGACCTTTGCCTATACCTTCTAGGCCTGTCCGCCTGAAAAAGAAAAAAGGGCCGGCAGACATGCGAACATGTCCGCCGGCCCTTCCTCTATCCGGGATAAGGAGACCTAGGCCTTCTTCTTGGCCCCGGCCATCTGGTAGCGCTTCTGGGCGGAGAGTTCCACCTTGCGCAGGCGCAGGGACACGGGGGTCACTTCCACCAGTTCGTCCTCACGCACGAAGTGCAGGGCGTGTTCCAGGGTCATCTTCTTCACGGGGGTGAGGATGACGTTCTCGTCCTTGCCGGCGGCGCGCAGGTTGGTGAGCTTCTTTTCCTTGGTGGCGTTGACGTCGATGTCGTTGTCACGGTTGTGCTCGCCCACGATCATGCCCTCGTAGACCGGATCGCCGGGCTCCACGAACAGGGTGCCGCGGGGCTCCAGGTTGAACAGGGCGTAGGCCACGGCATTGCCGGGACGGTCGGCCACGATGGAACCGGAATAGCGGGTGGGGAAGTCGCCGCGCCATTCTTCGTAGCCTTCCAGATAGGAGTTCATGATGCCGGTGCCCTTGGTATCGGTGAGGAACTCGTCGCGGTAGCCGATGAGGCCGCGGGAAGGCACGGAAAACTCCAGACGCACGCGGCCGGTACCGTTGTTGGTGCAGTTGAGCATGCGGCCCTTGCGCTGGTTGATCTTGTCGGTGACCACGCCCATGAAGACCTCGTCGCAGTCCACATACAGGTGCTCGATGGGCTCCAGGGTCTTGCCGTTCTCGTCCTTCTTGAGGATGACCTCGGGACGGCCCACGGAAAGCTCGAAGCCTTCGCGGCGCATGGTCTCGATGAGGATGGCCATCTGGAACTCGCCGCGGCCCTTGACCAGGAAGGCGTCCTTGTCGGTGGTGTCTTCCACGCGCACGGCCACGTTGCGCAGGCATTCGCGGTTCAGGCGGTCGCGGATCATGCGGCTCTGCACCAGCTTGCCTTCACGGCCGGCCAGGGGCGAGGTGTTGATGCCGAAGCGCATGGCCACGGTGGGCTCGTCCACGCGGATGCGCGGCAGGGCGCGGGGGTTCTCGCGGGTGCAGATGGTGTCGCCGATGGTCACGTCCTCGATGCCGGCCACCACCACGATGTCGCCGGGCTGGGCCTTGTCCACCTCGGCCAGCTGCAGGCCTTCATAGACCTGGATCTTGGAGGCGCGCAGGGGGCGGGCCTGACCGTCTTCACCGATGCAGGCCAGGCTCTCGTTGGCGTAGATGCTGCCGTGCATGATGCGGCCCACGGCCAGACGGCCCAGGTAATCGGAGTAGTCCAGGTCGGCCACCAGCATCTGGAAGGGCTGCTCGGGATCGTAGGAGGGACCGGGGATCTTTTCGAGGATGGTCTCGAACAGGGGGGTCAGGTCCTTCTGCTCGTCGTCGATGTTGCGCATGGCCACACCGGCGCGGCCGATGGCGTAGAGCACGGGGAATTCCAGCTGCTCGTCGCTGGCGTCCAAATCGATGAACAGGTCGTAGACCTCGTTGAGCACTTCATCGGGACGGGCGTCCTTGCGGTCGATCTTGTTGATGACCACGACCACGGGCAGACCGGCTTCCAGGGTCTTGCGCAGTACGAAACGGGTCTGGGGCAGCGGGCCTTCGGAGGCGTCCACCAGCAGGATGGCGCCGCTGGCCATGGAGAGCGAACGTTCCACTTCACCGCCAAAGTCGGCGTGACCGGGGGTGTCGATGATGTTGATCTTCACGCCGTTCCAGTGCACGGCGCAGTTCTTGGCCGCGATGGTGATGCCGCGTTCGCGTTCCAGATCCATGCTGTCCATGACGCGGTCATCGACCTGCTGGTCTGCTCGAAACACGCCGCTCTGACGGAAAAGGGCGTCCACCAGGGTCGTTTTGCCGTGGTCAACGTGGGCGATGATAGCCACGTTACGAAGTTTGTCATTCTGCTGCATAGTTCTGTCTCGCTCTGGTAAAAAAATCGCCCCGGAACGTTGCCGGGGCGCATGGTTTACGCGATTTTTACAACTTTGTCACCACCGCTTCCACAAGGCGGCCCAGGTCCTTCCCGGCCCGGCCGGCCACGGCGATGACTTCTTCCAGCGGCGCGGGCCGCATGCAGTCGGGCAGGTTCTTGTTGGTGAGGCAGGAGATGCCCAGCACGCGCAGGCCCATATGGCGGGCGGCGATGACCTCCAGCACGGAGCTCATGCCCACGGCATCGGCGCCCCACTGGCGGAACATGCGGGTCTCGGCGGGGCTCTCCATCTGCGGGCCGCGCACGCCGATGTAGACGCCGCGCTCCAGCCGGATGCCCAGCTCGAGCGCGCACCGGCAGGCCAGGTCGCGCAGGCCGGCGTCGTAGATGGCGCTCATGTCGGGGAAGCGCTCGCCCCAGGCCTCATGGTTGGGCCCGCTCAGGGGAGAGACGCCGGTGAAGTTGATCTGGTCGCTGATGCACATGAGCCCGCCCGCATCGAACTGCGGGTCCAGGGCGCCCGCCGCATTGGTAAGGATAAGCGTGTCCGCGCCCAGCCCGGCCATGACGCGCACGCCCATGCAGACCTTGTCCGGCCCGAAGCCTTCGTACAGATGGCAGCGGCCCTGCTGCACCAGCACAGTGCGGCCGCCCAGACGTCCCAGCACGAAGGCCCCGGCATGGGAGGCCACCGTGGACACCGGGAAGCCCGGCAGGTCGGCATAGGGCACGCTGACCGTGTCCTCCATGCGTTCCACGAGCCCCGAAAGACCGGTGCCCAGGATGATGGCCGCATCGGGCCGGGAGGGCAGCGCGGCCCCCAGACGCTGGCGCAGCGCCGCCACCGCAAGCTGGACTTCTTCCCAGTTTTGCATAGAATTGACCCCCTCAGATATTGAAGACCAAGCCGATATGCTGTAGTAGCTCTTGTTTTTCAGTCGCAAAAGCGAACCGCTTTATAGCGTGCTGACGCCCATTCCACAAGAGCGGCACAGCACCGCCCTCAGGAGACCGCCTTGGAGACCAGCCAGAAAGACTCTTTGCAACAACACAAGGTTCTCGTCGCCAACCGCGGCGAGATCGCCATACGCATCATGCGGGCCTGCCGCAAGCTGGGTGTGGCCTTTACCGCCATCTTTACCGCCGAAGACGCCGCTTCGGGCCATGTGCGCTACGCCCGCGAGAACGGCGGCGAACGCAGCCTGTTCCGTGTTTCTTCCTATCATGACGCCAACGAACTGATGTCCGTGGCCGACCAGGCCGGCTGCACGGCCGTGCATCCCGGTTACGGCTTCTTCGCCGAGGACTTCCGCTTTGCCCGTCGCGTGACCAAGCGCGACCGCAAGATGATCTTCATCGGCCCCTCGTGGAAGATCATCCGCGAGCTGGGCGACAAGATCAACACCAAACGTCTGGCCCGCAGCCTGGACGTGCCCACCGTTCCCGGTTCCGACCGCCCCATCTATGACGAGATGGAAGCCGAGCGCATCGCCCGCAGCGTGTTCGAGTTCCAGGTGCAGCAGGGTATCAAGCGCCCGCTGGTGCTGGTCAAGGCTTCGGCCGGCGGTGGCGGCATGGGCATCGAGGAAGTGTACGACATCGACAACTTCCGCTCCGTGTACCGCCGCATCCGCAACTACGCCCTGCGCCAGTTCAAGGACGAGGGCGTGCTCATCGAACAGCGCATCACGGACTTCAACCACCTGGAAGTCCAGATCGTGTCCGACCGCAGCGGCAAGAACCCCGTGCACTTCGGCACCCGCAACTGCTCCATCCAGTCCACCGGCCTGCAGAAGCGCGTGGAAGTGGCCCCCGGCTTCGTGCCCGCCCAGATGGACTACAGCTTCGATGCCGCCAAGGTGCTGCAGGACATCGTCCACTACTCCCTGACCATGGCCCGCAAGGTGGGCTATGACAACGTGGGCACCTGGGAATGGATCGTCACCCGCCAGGGCGAGCCCTTCCTCATGGAAGTGAACACCCGCATCCAGGTGGAGAACGGCGTCTCGGCCCGCATCTCCAGCATCCGCAACCACGAAGGCCCCGTGGACCTCATCGCCGAACAGATCCGCATCGGTCTGGGCGAGCCCCTGGGCTACACCCAGGACGACGTGACCTTCGACGGCGTGGGCATCGAATACCGCCTCATCGCCGAAGACCCCGAGCACGGCTTCACCCCCTGGGTGGGCCGCATCGAGCGCTTTGCCTGGAAGGAAGAGCCCTGGCTCACCATGCTGACCCACGTGCCCACCGACACGCCTTACGAGATCCCCACCGAATTCGACCCCAACCTGGCCCTGGCCATCATCTGGGGCAAGGATCTGGCCGAGGCCCGGGAACGCGGCGTCTCCTTCCTGGACAACCTGCACCTGGAAGGCCGGAACAACGCCGGTGAAGCGCTCAAGTCCAACGTGGACTTCCTGCGGGCCAACACCGCCCGCACCCTGCGCTTCTAGCTGACGGGCCGCCCCGGCGGTCCCCTTCCATCAACGTCAAACGGCGCAAGAGATTATGGACAACACTATCGAAAAACGCATCCAAAGCCTGAACGACAGGCTCTCGTATACGCGCGACATCTTCGCCGGCAAGCACGAGGACAGCATCCGCCTGCTGGACGAGAAGCTGACCGAGTTCACCAATCGTGTGCGCAACGGCGAGGTCGAGGATCCCCATACCGAGATCGTTTCCCTGGAAGACCTTTTCGTCTTTGTGGAAAAACGCCTGGAAAAGCTCATCACGCCCATGGACCGCGTGCGCATCGTGCGCCATCCCCAGCGCATCTGCCTGCGTGACATCCTGGAGAACGTCTACGACAACTTCACCGAAGTGGGCGGCCAGGACGAGCACAGCCTCGACCCCAGCATGCTCATCGCCCGTGCGGTCATCACCCGCCGCCGCGGCAAGAAGATGCACACCCAGTCCGTCATGGTCATCGGCCAGGAAAAGGGCCACGGCGCCGAGTTCCGCAACGGCGGCTCCGTGAAGCCCTGGGGCAATGCCAAGGCCCTGCAGTACATGCGCGTGGCCGAGACCGAAGGCATCCCCATCCACTGCTACATCTTCACGCCCGGTTCCTACCCCATCGAGGACTACCCCGGCGCGGCCCAGCAGATCGCCCGCAACATCTACACCATGGCCGGTCTGCGCGTGCCCGTCATCTCCATCATCTCCGAGGGCGGTTCCGGCGGCGCCGAGGCCATCGGCCTGGCCGACAAGCGCCTCATGCTCTCCCACGGCTACTACTCGGTCATCTCGCCCGAAGGCGGGGCCGCCATCGAAGGCCGCCTCAAGGCCGGCCAGCGCGCCGCGCCCGAGCTCATCGAGCATTGCGCCCAGAACCTGCACATCACCGCGCAGGACAACCTCTCCTTCGGCTACATCGACAGCGTGGTGCAGGAACCCGCCCTGGGCGCCCGCCCGCACCACTTCGACTTCTTCCGCTCCCTGCGGCAGGAAGTGCTGCGCGCCACCGACGAGGTGGTCATCACCAACACCAAGCCGCCCATGATCCGCGGCCTGGCCCTGGCGCGCCTGCGCAACCCCGAAGCCAACCTGGACGAGATGTACGTGCGCTGGGGCATGTCCGGCGCGGCCAAGAACCGCATGCGCGAACGCCGCCAGCAGAAGTTCCTGCGCCTCTCCCGCGCGGCCGCCATCGACAACCGTCCCTTCCTGGCCAAGAACGCCGCCGCCCTGCGCGACTGGGTGACCAAGCCCTGGATGCACTTCAAGTACGACTTCGTGCGCCGTCACCAGCGCAAGCTGCACAACATCATGGAAGAGCTGAGCAGCGAATGGGATGTGTTCAAGGGCCGCCTCTTCAGCCCCTGGAAGCGCATCGCCAGCCCGGCGGAAAAGAAGGCCACGGCCAAGGAACTGACCACCCTTTCCAACTGGGTGGACGACAACCGCGTGAGCAAGTGGAACTACCTGTCGCCGCGCTACAAGGTCGACCGTACCATCACCTGCCCCAACAGCGCCTCGTACGGCTGCCTCGACCTCTGGGGCCCCGATCTGTTCGCCGAGTTCGCGGGCGTGTGCAGCCATTGCGGCTACCACTTCCCCATGGAGCCCGAATGGTACGTGCAGAACGTCTTCGACAAGGGCTCGGTCTTTGAGTTCAACCGCGAGATCGAAGCCGGCAACCCGCTGAACTTCCCCAACTTCGAGGAACGCATCAAGGCCGCCCAGGAAAAGACCGGCTGCCGCAGCGGCTGCATGACCTTCGAGGCCCGCATCGACGGCACCAAGCTGGTGGTGGCCATGCTCATGGGCACCTTCCGCGGCGGTTCCTTCGGCGCGGCCGAAGGCTACAAGTTCGTGGAGGCCGCCGCCCGCGCCGCCAAGAAGCGCTATCCCTTCCTGGCCTATGTGCACGGCACCGCCGGCATCCGCATCCAGGAAGGCACCCACGGCGTCATCCAGATGCCCCGCTGCACCGTGGCCGTGCGCCGCTACATCGAGTCCGGCGGCCTGTACCTGGTGCTGTACGATACCAACTCCTTCGCCGGTCCCGTGGCCAGCTTCCTGGGTTGCGCTCCCTACCAGTTCGCGGTGCGCTCCTCCAACATCGGCTTTGCCGGCCCCGGCGTCATCAAGGAGACCACGGGCATGGACATCCCGCCCAAGTATCACCGCTCCTACCGGGCCCTGTCCCGCGGCCATATCCAGGGCATCTGGGACCGCCGCCAGATCCGTGCCAACCTCAAGCAGGCGCTGCTCACCATGGGCGGCCGCAACCTGTACTACCGTTAGCAAGCAGACGGCGGGGCGGACTTTCCGCCCCGCCTTTCGCCGCCCTTGACGGTGCGGCCCCACCCAAGACAAACGAAAAAGCGGGAAAACCACATGATCAACATTTCCGCATTGCTGGATGAGATAAAAGCCTCCCCCTACCGCGAGATCGTCATCCGTACGCCCCACACCGGCGTGGTGACTTTCGCCGACATCAAGGAAGGCGACGAGGTCCTCGGCCCCCAGGGCCAGTGGAAGGAAAAGCCCGGCACCCGCCTGGCCACCCTGGAACGCGAACGCAACCCCAAACCCATATGCTCGCCTGAAAAGGGCATCATCAGCAAGATCCACAGCCAGCTCGAAGGCATGTTCGTGGAGGCCGGCACGCCCCTGATGGTCATCCGCCACATGCTCACCCGCAGCGAAGTGGAACACCAGATCCTCAAGAAGGCCCTGTACCTGTTCCGCGCGCCCGAGCGGGCCAAGTATTACTTCACCCCCGAGGTGGACAAGAAGATCCGCGCCGCGGACGCCCACTCCGTGGTGGTGCGCGACGGCATGGAGCTGCTCATCATGTCGCGCATGAAGCGTGAGGTGCCCCTGCACTACAGCGGCCCCACGGGCGTCATCTACGCCGTCTACTTCAGCTACAACGAGAACATGGATGCGGACGCCCCCCTCATCGGCGTCTGCCCCGAAGACCAGCTGCCCGTCATCCAGGACGTCATCATGCGCGTCCAGACCGAGTGGACGGAAAAGGGCTAGACCGTCATGGGCAAGGCACTGCAGATCCGCCAGAAAGCCGCCGACAGCCCCCAGGGGCTCACGGCCCGTCGCTGGCCCGCCCTGCTGGCCCTGGCCCGCAAGGCTGCCGGTCCCTATGGTGAGGACGTGGCGGCCTGGCTGGCCGTGCCCGAAGCACAGGCCGAGCCCTGCCTGCTGGAACTGGCGCAATGCCTGAGCCGCCTGACCATGCGCAACGTGGACGACCTGGCGCCCCTGACGCTGGACAGTCTGCGCCCCCTGTGCGACCTGACGCGCCACTGCGAGGACGCTCTGGGCAGCTGGCAGGCCGAAGAGGCCGCCGCTGGCCTCCAGGCCCTGGCCGCCCTGCTGGACACGCTGGAGGCCACACTCACGCAGTCCGCCATCCGGCCCCCGCTGACCACGCCCGTGGCCCGCATCGCCACCGTGGACGTCACCTGGAACTCCGGCCTGCTGGAAAAAAGCTGGCCCGGGCTCAGTCTCCTGGCGTTCGGCCATGCCGGTGTGGGCGGCGCCGGAGTCCGCGACCTGCTGGACCGTCTGGAACGGGGCATGGCCGAGGACCGCTGGCCCGAGCAGCAGGCCCCCTTCAAACAGGCTCTGGCCGATGCCCTTACGCAGCGCAGCAGCCTGGATGCGGCCCTGCGTGCCAATGATCCCCGGGCCGCCCATCGCGCCAGCGAGGCCCTGGAAGACGCTCTGACCGAAATGGAAGACAGCCTGCTTGCCGCAGGCTCCGGCCCCAAACGCAAAAAACCGTCCTTCTTCCGGCGCCTTTTCGGCCTGCGCTGAGACGGTACAACGAACAACCGTTCGAGGAACAGAATCTATGCTGAACAAAGTCATGATCATCGGTCGCCTCGGCCGCGACCCCGAACTGCGCTACACCCAGAGCGGTTCCCCTGTGGCCACCCTCAATGTGGCCACCGACGAATCCTACATGGACCGTGACGGCAACAAGGTGGAACGTACCGAATGGCACCGTGTGTCCGTGTTCCAGCGCCAGGCCGAGAACTGCGCCAACTTCCTGACCAAGGGCAGCCTCGTCTACGTGGAAGGCAGCCTGCAGACCCGCAAGTGGCAGGACCAGAACGGCCAGGACCGTTACACCACCGAGATCAAGGCCCAGCGCGTCCAGTTCCTGGATCGCCGCAGCGATGGCCCCCGTGCCGACATGGGCGGCTATGAAGACGACTATGGTGCGCCTGCGCCCGCTCCCCGCGCTCCCCGCGGCGGCAACATGGGCGGCGGCCAGCGCCAGGCCCCGCGCCGTCCCGCGCCCCAGCAGCGCGACGACGATCTGGGTCCCGCCTTCCCCTCCGAAGCTTCCAACATGGACGAAGTGCCCTTCTAGGCACGGATGCCGCATCTGGAGCATATGGCAGGGCGTTCCTCACGGGGAGCGCCCTGCTTTTTTTGTGTCCGGCGACCGCCAGGCCCGAACAGCCCCTGTTCCCCCCTTTTTTTTGCCGGGCTCCCCTGCAGGCGGCCTTTCCGGAGGACGCGGGACAGGCGGGGCAGACGGGGCAGACGGCCATGACAAAATATTAGTTATCTAATTGGAATAATTATCCATCAGCACGAACAGTCAAAAATCCTTCATAAAAAATATACATAAAATAACAACTTATCCTGCTAATAGTAAAAATTCCTGTTGACTTTCGGCAATACTTGTGAAAAAAAGCTCCTGCTGCCACCGGCAAAACCCGTGATGCCGACCCGGCATCGCCCCCCAAGGAGGACGATATGAAGGAAAAACTGCTGGCTTCCGCGGCCCTCGTGCTGCTGGCCTGTACCCCTGCCATGGCGCAGGGGCTGGACGATGTGAAGCACAAGTTCGCCAGTGTCTCTGGCATCGTGCAGGACAAGTGCATGGCCTGTCACTCCCGCGGCTATGACCTGCCGTTCTATGCCAAGGTCCCCGGCATCAGCGCCATCATCGAAAAAGACTACAGGGACGGCATCCGCGCCATGGATCTCAACCAGGAGCTGGTGCAGCGCAAGGATCGCCCCGTGGGCGAGACCGTGCTGGCCAAGATGGAATGGGTCATCCTCAATGACACCATGCCGCCCGCCAAGTTCGCCGTGGTGCACTGGGGCAGCCGCCTGTCCGACCAGGACAAGAAGGACATCCTGACCTGGGTGGCCCAGACCCGCAAGGCCCACTACGCCACGGACGCCGCTCCCGAGCATGCCAACGAGCCCATCCAGCCCATCCCCCACCGTCTGCCCGTGGACGAGGCCAAGGTGGCCCTGGGCAAGACCCTGTTCAACGATGCCCGCCTCTCCGCCGACAGCACCGTGGCCTGCGCCACCTGCCATGCCATGGACAAGGCCGGCACGGACAACGCCCGCTTCTCCGAAGGCATCCGCAAGCAGCTGGGCGATGTGAACGCCCCCACCACCTTCAATGCCGTGTTCAACTTCGTGCAGTTCTGGGACGGCCGCGCTGCCGACCTGCAGGAACAGGCCGGTGGCCCGCCGCTGAACCCCATCGAGATGGGCAGCAAGGACTGGGACGAGATCGTGGCCCGTCTGGCCGCCGATGCCGAACTGACCGCCAAGTTCCGCGCCGTCTATCCTGACGGCTGGTCCGGCAAGAACATCACGAACGCCATCGCCGAATACGAAAAGACCCTCATCTCGCCCGACAGCCGCTTCGACCGCTGGCTGCGCGGCGACAAGAGCGCCCTGACCGCCGCCGAAGTGGAAGGCTACGAGCGCTTCAAGGCCTACCGCTGCGCCTCCTGCCACGTGGGCAAGAGCATGGGCGGCCAGTCCTACGAATATCTGGACCTCAAGAAGGACTACTTCGCCGACCGCGGCGGCAAGCCCCTGGGTTCCGACAAGGGCCGCTTCAACGCCAGCGGCAAGGAAGAGGACATGCACCGCTTCAAGGTGCCCAACCTGCGCAACGTGGAGCTGACCCATCCCTATCTGCACGACGGCACCGTGACCACTCTGGACGAAGCCGTGCGCATCATGGGCATCTACTGCTCCGGCCTGGACGTGCCCCAGAAGGACCGAGCCCTCATCGTGGGCTTCCTGCGCACCCTGACCGGCCAGCATGAAGGCCGTCCCGTGCAGGGCGAGGCCGTGGCCCGCTAACCTGACCGGATACGACCCGCAGCATCCCCGGCCCGGCACCTTGTGGTGCCGGGCCTTTTTTGCGTCCGGCGGGGCGGGACGGCGCCCGCCCCGTGTGCGAGCGCACGAGGCAGCAAGAATTTGTCCTTGTTTTCCGCAGGGCTGGAAAAAGGATACAGCAGCAGGCCCGCAGGCCCCCTTTTCATGCTTTGGCGGCCATGCTATGTTCCTCCCAAACTCCGGCAGGAGCCCCGGCCATGAGCGTGCCGGGATCTTCCAGCCGGGACGGTATGGGGCCCGAGTGGGCGTCAATTTTCACAATAAAATTTTTCTCGCACTCTTTGTGTTGTAAATCAATGTGATAGCCGTTTTCCGCTACGTCTTTTTCGTGTCGTTTCCGTGAAAAATTCGGAAAGGTGGTTGACTTTTTGTTAGATTATTCACAAGATGCAACTCACAAAGAGACGTTACGGATGCGCCACTTGCGCAACGGTATAGCAACAAATCAAATGGAGGATTTCTCAATGTCCAAACTGGTACCCCCTCATGGCGGCAAGGGCCTGGTGTGTTGTCTTCTGGAAGGCGCGGCGTTGGAAGAAGAACTGAAAAAGGCTGCCGGCCTGAAGCAGATTGAGATCTCCTCTCGCGCCAAGGGCGACCTGATCATGATGGGCATCGGCGGCTTCTCTCCCCTGAACGGCTTCATGAACAAGGCCGACTGGAAGAGCGTGTGCGAAAAGATGCTGCTGTCCGACGGTACCTTCTGGCCCGTGCCGGTGACCCTGGACGTGTCCGCTGACGACGCCAAGGCCCTGAAGGTCGGCGAAGAAGTCGCCCTGGTCCGCAAGGGTCAGGTGATGGCCACCATGAAGGTGGAAGACATCTACGAAATGACCGAAGCCGACAAGAAGTGGGAATGCGAACTGGTGTTCAAGGGCTGCGGTCCTGACTCCGAAAAGTTCTGGGAAGTGGCCCCCAATGACCATCCCGGCGTGAAGATGGTCCTGGGCCAGAAAGAATACAACATCGGCGGCCCCGTGAAAGTCCTGTCTCAGGGCGAATTCCCCGAAAAGTTCCCCGGCGTGTACATGACCCCCGCTCAGCTGCGTGCCAAGATGGACGAACGCGGCTGGAAGAACGTGGCCGCCCTGCAGCTGCGTAACCCCATGCACCGCTCTCACGAATACCTGGCCAAGCTGGGCGTGGAAGTGTGCGACGGCGTTGTGATCCACTCCCTGGTGGGCGCCCTGAAACCCGGTGACATCCCGGCCGAAGTCCGCGTGAAATGCATCGACACCCTGGTGCAGAAGTACTTCGTGCCCGAGCATGTGATCCAGGCCGGCTATCCTCTGGACATGCGTTACGCTGGTCCTCGTGAAGCCCTGCTGCACGCCACCTTCCGCCAGAACTACGGTATCAACCGTCAGCTGGTGGGCCGCGACCACGCCGGTGTGGGCGACTTCTACGGTATGTTCGAAGCCCAGGAAATCTTCGACAAGATCCCCACTCCCGCCGAAGAAGGCAAGCGCCTGCTCTGCGAACCCATGAAGATCGACTGGACCTTCTACTGCAAGAAGTGCGACGGCATGGCCTCCATGCGTACCTGCCCCCACAGCAAGGAAGACCGCGTCATCCTGTCCGGAACCAAGCTGCGTAAGATGCTGTCCGAAGGCGCTGAAGTGCCGGATCATTTCGGTCGTGAAGAAGTGCTCGCCATCCTGCGCGAATACTACTCCGGCCTGACCGAAAAGGTCGAAATCAAGATGCAGCGCGCTGCTTCCGGTTCCACCATGTAAGCATCGCCGGGTTTTCCCAGCGAAATCCTGATAGCGGGCGCCCCTTCGGGGGCGCCCCTTTTTTTGCCCTGCTGCCCGCCTTTTCGTATTTCCGGCATCGTGCACGGAATCACAATGTTCCCTCATGCAACGGCCGTTCTTTATCAGGCAAGACTTGCGAGGAAGGCCGCCCGCACCATGATGCAGTTCTTTTTTTAGGAAAGCGTCATGACTGCAACTTGGCTCTCTTGCTCAGCAATGGAAAAAAATTTTTCTTTTTTCCTCTTTTCCTTGCAGAAGGATATCCTTGTCAGCTCTGTTTGTTTCCAAAACAAGACAGCCATTTTTTCCCTTTGCCCAGATCATGGCCATATTACACAACGCAACTCCCGGCAGGCATGACAAGATGCCTTTACCTGTCCGGGATTATGGAGTATACAGGGTGTGCGTCTGCATCTGCCGGACGTAGTTCCTTTACCAAGGAGAGCCATGAAACAGGCCTACGGCATCTCCGGCGGCGCACTGGCGGCCGCCCTTCTGGGTATGCTCTTCTGCATCTGGACGGCATTGGGCAACGAAGTGGCCTTTTGCGTCACTGCGGGCTGCTCTCTGTACCAGGACCTTGTCATCGGCGGTCTCTCCATGTGGTGGATCGGCACGGCCGCTTTTGGCGTGCTGGCCTGCCTTGCGCTGCTGGGCGCTGTCCCGGCGGGGCACTTCCTGGCGGGACTGACCCTGCTGGGCGATATTTTTCTGCTGCTGCTCATGGCGCTGACCTCCCCCTGTGTCAGCTGCCTGGTAGTGGCCTGTTTTTTTGCCCTGACCTACTGGCTCTTCCGCCGTGCGCTGCACCGGGACGACAGACGCCCGCAGGAACGTTCGCTCCTGCTTTGCGCCTGGCTGGTGCTGTTCGTGGTCAATGCGGGCCAGGTAGTGCGCATGCAGGGCGAGGTCTGGAGCATCAGCGAGAACTCCGACCAGGCCACGGTGCGCATGTTCTTCTCGCCGTCCTGCTCGGCCTGCCGCGAAGGCATCGGCATCCTGTCGGGCAGCGTGGACGTTGCTTTCTGTCCGGTGGCGGAGAACGATGCCGATGTGGCCCGCGTGGAGCGCATGCTGCTCCTGCTGGAAGAAGGCAAGACCCTCAAGGAAGCCGTGGCCGCCTGCCAGAACGTGGAGGAGCCGGGCCCCTGGGCGTTCCTGCATCCGGGGCAGTGGGGCCTGCGCCTGCGCCTGCAGCGCAACCGGGCCCATATTTTCAATGCCGGTTCCCGTACGGTACCGTTTTTCGAGTATCACGGCCTGCCGGCCATGCTCAAAAAACAGGCCCAGCCTCCGGCCCCTGCCCGTGCACAGGAGCCGGTCATCGAATTTTCACCGGCCGGTGGCCAGACGTTCCCGGACGCCGTCCTGCCCCTGGACCCCCAGGTGGCCGGACAGTGCGGCGGCCCTGCGCCCTGCCCGTAGCCGCCGTCGCCGGACGATGAAAAACTTGACGAGAAAAGCCGGGCACTTTATAGGAATGCCCGTTTACCCTTTTGCCAAAGTACTGCCATGAACGTACAAAAAATTTTCCGTGAGCAGCGCGCTGTCATCGTCGAGGGGTGGATCAATGCGGTCTATTCGACCTATCCCCTTCAAACGACTGGCTTTTTGCGCACCAAGAACGATCCTTTCACCAATCCGGTGGGGGATATGACCAAGGAAGCCGCCGGCCTCATCTACGACGTGATCGCCGGCGAACATGTGACGCCGCAAAAGATCAAGCACGCCCTGGACCGCTTCGTGCGGCTGCGTGCCGTGCAGCAGTATACGCCCAGTCAGGGCCTGGGGGTCTTCTTCCTCATGAAGCCCCTGCTGCGCGAACACATCCTTCCCCTGTGCCAGGAGAAGGAAGATCTGGCGGAGTATCTGGACGCGGAATCTCGGCTGGACAGCGTCACGCTGCTGGCCTTCGATTTGTATTCGGCCGCGCGCGAGACCCTGGCGGAAACGCGCATCGCCGAAATACGCAATCAGCATGCCCAGCTGGTGCGCTGGGCGCAATCGGTGGATGGCAGCCCGGTTTCGGGCAAAAGCTAACACTCTTCGAAGCGAGGTAGGGAATGTTCGCATCATTGCTGGTGGTGGCGCTCATCGGGGCCATTGCCTGGGCAGGTTCGGCCATTGGTCTGTCGTACCTGTTCGGCGTGGTTTTGCCCTATGTGGCGGTAGTCACCTTCTTCCTGGGCGTCATCTGGCGCATGGTTTACTGGGCCAAATCGCCCGTGCCTTTCAGCATCCCCACGACCGGGGGTCAGGAAAAGTCGCTGGACTTCATCAAACATGAAAAGTGGGACTGCCCCAACACCAAGTTCGGTGTGGTCGTCCGCATGTTCCTGGAAGTCTGCTTCTTCCGTTCGCTGTTCCGCAACACCGCGGCCGACGTGCGTGAATTCGACCCTGTGACCAAGGGCCCCCGCACCATCTACTACTCCTCCAAGTGGTTGTGGTTCTTCGCCCTGCTGTTCCATTACTGCTTCCTGCTGGTCTTCATCCGCCACTTCCGTTTCTTCATGGATCCGGTGCCCGGCTGGCTGACCTTCATGGAAAGCATCGACGGCATCATGCAGATCGGCGCCCCCCGCTTCTTCTGGACCGGCGGCCTGCTGCTGGTGGCCGTGCTCTTCCTGCTGGCCCGTCGTCTGTTCAACCAGCGTCTGCGTTACATCTCCCTGATGAACGACTACTTCCCCCTGTTCCTCATCCTGGGCGTCGTTCTGAGCGGTATCTGCATGCGCTACTTCGATAAGACCGACATCGCCCAGGTCAAGGTCTTCATCATGGGTCTGGTGCACTTCTCGCCCGTGGCCCCCGACGGCATCAGCCCGCTCTTCTTCATGCATCTGGCCTTTGTCAGCGTGCTGCTGCTGTACTTCCCCTTCTCCAAGCTCATGCACATGCCTGGCGTGTTCTTCAGCCCCACGCGCAACCTTCCCACCAACACCCGCGAAGTGCGCCACGTGAACCCCTGGAACCCGCCCAAGCAGTACTTCACCTATGCCGAATATGAGGACGTTTACCGCGATGCCATGGCCGAAGCCGGCCTGCCGCTGGAAAAGCAGCCCTCTTCCAAGGCCGCCGAGTAAGGAGCTGACATCATGGCTAAATTACCTACGCCACAAGAACTCATCGCCAGCCGTCCCGAGTTTCCCTCGGAACCCTGGCTGGACATCAAGCCCCAGTTTGCGCCGGGCAGCTTCTGCTATCCGGCCAAGAAGGAAACCATGGAGCTGCTGCACATGCCCAATCCCCACGATTGGGATCCGGCGGCCGAAGACTGGAACCTGCCCGAAAACTGGGAACAGATCCTCTGTGACGCCTTTGAGGAACGCCTGCAGAAGCACCGCTCCCTCAAGCTGTTCATGGACATCTGTGTGCGCTGCGGCGCCTGCGCCGACAAGTGCCACTTCTTCCTGGGCACCAACGACCCCAAGAACATGCCCGTGCTGCGTGCCGAGCTGCTGCGCTCCCTGTACCGCCGCGACTACACCAAGCTGGGCAAGATCCTCGGCAAGCGCGCCGGCGCCCGCAGCTGGGACAAGGAAGTGGTGAAGGAACTCTTCTACTACGCCTACCAGTGCACCGAATGCCGCCGCTGCTCCCTGTTCTGCCCCTACGGCATCGACACCGCCGAGATCACGGCCATCGTGCGTGAACTGCTGCACGAAGTGGGCCTGGGCATCCACTGGATCATGGACCCGGTGAAAAACTGCTCCTTCACGGGCAACCACCTGGGCATCCAGCCCCACTCCTTCGTGGAAATCGTGGAAATGCTGGCCGATGACTGCGAAACCATCACCGGCATCCGTCCCAAGACCCCCTTCAACGAAAAGGGCCACGAGATTCTGTTCATCACGCCTTCCGGCGACGTGTTCGCGGACCCCGGCATCTACACCTTCATGGGCTACCTGATGCTGTTCCACGAACTGGATCTGGACTACACCTTCTCCACCTATGCCTCTGAAGGCGGCAACTTCGGTTCCTTCACCACCTTCAACATGGCCAAGAAGCTCAACGCCAAGATGTACGCCGAAGCCGAACGTCTGGGCGCCAAGTGGATCCTGGGTGGCGAATGCGGCCACATGTGGCGCGTCATCAACCAGTACATGGCCACCTACAACGGCCCGGCCCCGTCCTGCATGATGGATGTGCCCACCTCCCCCATCACCGGCACCAAGTTCACCAACGCGGCTGCCACCAAGATGGTGCACATCACCGAGTTCACGGCCGACCTGATCAAGCACAACAAGCTGAACCTGGACCCCAGCCGTAACGACCATATCATCACCACCTTCCACGACTCCTGTAACCCCGCTCGCGGTATGGGTCTGCTGGAAGAACCCCGTTACGTGCTCAAGGCCGTGTGCAACAACTTCGTGGAAATGCCCGAGAACACCATCCGTGAGCAGACCTTCTGCTGCGGCGCCGGTTCCGGTCTGAACACCGAAGAAATCATGGAACTGCGCATGCGTTCCGGTATGCCTCGTGGCAACGCCCTGCGCTATGTGCAGGAAAAGTACGGCGTCAACCACATGGCCTGCGTCTGCGCCATCGACCGCGCCACCCTGCCGCCCCTGGCCGACTACTGGGCCCCCGGCGTGACCGTGAGCGGCGTGCACGAACTGGTGGCCAATGCCCTGGTCATGAAGGGCGAATGCAAGCGCACCATGGACCTGCGTCAGGAAGACCTGCCCAATGTGACCGCCGAGGCCGAGGAGGAATAACAACATGTACAACGCCAAAGCTGTCATTCTCGGGATCCTCGTTTTCGCGGTCCTGTTCTCCACCCCCTTCTGGGCCAACTTCGGCGGTACCAAGGACTACAAGCGTCCTGCCATCGTCCTGCCCCAGAATGAAAAGGAATGCGTGGAACCCGTCGAGTTCATGCGCGCCGAGCACATGTACCTGCTCAACGAATGGCGCGATCAGGCCCTGCGCTATGAGAACCGCACCTATGTGTCGTCCACCGGCAAAAAGTGGACCATCAGCCTGCAGAACACCTGCCTGAAGTGCCACAGCAACTACGAAGAGTTCTGCGACAAGTGCCACGTGTCCAACAGCGTCGATCCTTACTGCTGGACCTGCCACATTCTTCCCAAGGGGAACAAGTAATGAACAAAAGCAGAAGATCCTTTCTGAAGGTGGCGGGCCTCTCGGTCTTTGCCCTGAGCAGCGGCCTGGCCACCATGGCTGGCTCTGCCCAGGCCGGTGCGCGCATCGGCTCCTATGAACCCAACGCCAAGGCCCTGAAGGCCAAGCGCTGGGCCATGGTCATCGACACCCGCGCCTTCAAGAACGCCAAGGAATACGCTCCCATCATCGAAGCCTGCCACAAGGCCCACAACGTGCCCACCATGGAAGGCCATCAGGACATCAAGTGGATGTGGCTCGAAAAGTTCGACCACGCCTTCCCCGACGACCTGAACGAACACCTGACCTCCCGTGTGAAGGATGCCAGCTATCCCCTGCTGTGCAACCACTGCACCAACCCGCCGTGCGTGCGCGTGTGCCCCACCCAGGCCACCTATCAGATGGAAGACGGCATCATCGCCATGGACTACCATCGCTGCATCGGCTGCCGTTTCTGCATGGCCGGCTGTCCCTTCGGCGCCCGCTCCTTCAACTTTGTGGATCCCCGCAAGTACCTGAGCGATCCCGTGCCGAACCCCGCCTACCCCACCCGCATGATCGGTGTGGTGGAAAAATGCACCTTCTGCGCCGAGCGCCTGGCCGTGGGCCAGATGCCCGCCTGCGTGGAAGCTGCCGGCGGCCGCATCCTCTTCGGCGATCTCAACGATCCCAAGTCCGATGTGTGCAAGGCCCTCGCCTCCAACTACAGCATTCGCCGCAAGCCCAATCTGGGCACCCAGCCCGGCGTTTACTACCTCATCTAGGGAGAACAGGCCATGCTTGAAAAATTGCTTACCGGTCCCAAGACCTACTACCTGTGGCTGCTCTTCCTGCTCGCAGTCATCGCCGGTTGCGGCCTGGTCTACCTGCAGCAGCTGCAGGAAGGCCTCTCCATCACCGGCATGAGCCGCGATGTCTCGTGGGGCCTCTACATCTCGCAGTTCACCTATCTTGTGGGTGTGGCCGCCTCCGCCGTCATGCTGGTGCTGCCCGCCTACTTCCACCACTACAAGAAGTTCAAGCGCATGATCATCTTCGGTGAATTCATGGCCATCTCGGCCGTGGTCATGTGCGCCCTCTTCATCGTGGTGGACCTTGGCCAGCCCCAGCGCATGATGAACGTGCTGCTGCATCCCACGCCCAATTCGGTCATGTTCTATGACATGATCGTGCTCATCGGCTACCTGACCCTCAACGCCGTCATCGGCTGGGTCACCCTGGAAGCCGAGCGCCATGACGTGGAACCGCCCAAGTGGATCAAGCCCCTGATCTACCTCTCGATCCTGTGGGCCTTCTCCATCCACACCGTGACCGCCTTCCTGTACGCCGGCATCCCCGGCCGCCATTACTGGCTGACCGCCATCATGGCCGCCCGCTTCCTGTCCTCGGCGTTCTGCTCCGGTCCCGCCATCCTGCTGCTGCTGATCTTCATCGTGCGCCGCCTCACCGGCTTCGATCCCGGCCGCGACGCCATCAAGACCCTGACGACCATCATCACCTATGCCATGTGCATCAACGTGTTCTTCTACCTGCTGGAAGTCTTCACCGCGTTCTACAGTGGCATCCCCGGTCATCAGCATCCCCTGGTCTTCCTGTTCGCTGGTCATGAAGGCCACGTTTCCTGGGTGACCAACTGGATGTGGGCCGCTGTGGTCATGGCCGCCGCTTCCCTGATCATCCTGATCCCGCCGCAGTGGCGTACCGGCCCCCTGCTGCCCCTGGCTCTGGTGCTGCTGGTTGCCGCTTCCTGGATCGACAAGGGCCTCGGCCTGCTCATCGGTGGTTTCACTCCCAACATGTTTGAGACCGTCACCGAATACGCCCCCACCGGCCGTGAGATCATCGTGGCCCTGGGCGTGTACGCCGTGGGCGCCCTGGTGCTCTCCCTGCTCTGGAAGATCGCCCTGGGCGTGAAGCGCGAAACCGGTCACTTCAGCGACTAGTTTCACGATCCCGCACTCCAAAGGCCCCGTGTTCGCACGGGGCCTTTTTTGTTGCCCGGGGCCTCCGCATGAGCGAGGCCGCCCCCCTTACCTGAAAGGACAGCACGGCCACCCCGCCGGACGGCGGCCATGCCTCTCACGGGTCTGCCCGCTCCCCTGAACGCACGGCCTGATGCCGGGACTCATGCCTTCTCATCCTGCCCGCACCAGGCGTTCCGGGGGCGGTCGTGAGGGGCGCCCCGGCAGCTTTTACGGGCATCCGGGCAAGGCTCTCCCCGCAGGCCAGGGCATCGTTTCCAGCCCCTTTTGCCACCGGGAGACATCGCGCCCGGAGCGCACTGTTGCTTGACTTTGCCCCCATTGCCGCCGATACTGAAATCAGCGGCCTGCAATGCGGTCAGGCCTTCACAACGCATGTATGCCGGGGATTTCCCTGGATGCGGCTTTGCCGCTTGAGGAGTTTTCATGGAAAAAGCGCTAAAAGACGCCATCACCATCTGCAAAACCCTGCTGCGCAACGGCTATGACGCCCACGTCATCAATGCGCCCGTGCAGGAACATCTTTTGAAACACAGCAAACAGCTGGCTGTGGACATCGCCTGTGAGCCCGACCTCGAGACGCTTCTCAAGCTCTTCCCCGAAGCCCGCGTCGAGCCGGACCAGCGTGCCATCGCCCAGATGGAAAAAGAGGGCGTTCTTTTCCGTTTCTATGCCCTGGAAGTGGAGGATGCCAGCCATCCCGAGCTTTCCCTGCTGCGCATCACCCCCACCATGGCCAACATGATGGATCCCCAGGAGCGCCTGCAGCTGCGCATGACCGGCTTCGGCAGCCCGGCCCCCACCGGGGACGTCTATGACGGTTTCATGGACGTCAAGGGCGGCCTCATCCAGCTCACCGGCCTGCCGGACGAGACCCTGCGCCACAACTACCTGCTGGCCATCCGCGCCCTGCGCTTCGCCGCCAACTTCGACATCCCCATCGAGCCCAACACCTGGCTGGCCATCGTGCGTTCGTCCACCCGCGTGCTGGACTACGTGCCCGCCGCCGACATCATGGACGAATGGCGCAAAGTGGCCGCCGAATCCATGTACCGCTTCGTGAAGCTCATGTTCGACGCCCACATCCTCCAGGGCCTCATCCCCGAAGTGGCCGCCCTGGCCTGCATCCGCCAGCGCCGCAACGATGATGACGACACCGAGGAGACGGTCTTCGACCACACCCTGGAGTGCATGCGCCACTACCCCGAAGAAGGCTTCCACTACGACTGGCTGGGCACCATGGCCATGCTCTTCCACGATGTGGGCAAGCTCTTCACCGGCGAATACTTCGACGGCCAGTGGACTTTCTACCAGCACCACCGCGTGGGCGCCAAGGTCACCCGCAAGATCCTGCGCCGTCTGCACTTCAGCCCCGAAGACATCGACCTGCTCTGCCATCTGGTGCGCTACCACATGCGCTTCCACTTCATGCTCACGGACCGCGGCATCCGCCGTTTCAAGGCCCTGGACGAATACCCGCGCCTCATCGCCATGTCCCGTGCGGACATCCAGGCCCGCGACGGCAGCTACACCTACTTCAACCACAATATGAAGTATCTGGAGCGTGCCGAGACCCCCGAACAGATGCTGGAGCCCCTGCTCAACGGTAACGAGATCATGAGCGAGACCAAGCTGGCCCCCGGCCCGCTGGTGGGCGTCATCCGCGATGCCCTGCTCCAGGCCCAGATCGCGGGCGAAGTCACGGACCGTGCCTCGGCCCTGCACTTCGTGTGCGAATACGCCCGCAAGTCCGTGGGCTAGACGCCTCCCGCACCCTGCGGCCCCAAACGGGACCGCTACGACACGACCATAAGGGAGAGGAAGCACGGCGCCATGCCGTCTCCCTCTCCCTCTCATATTCCCGCTCCGGCATTTTCCCGGCAGGCGGCCCTTGTGCCGGACACGGGGCCACAGCGCCCCGCCGCCCTGTCTTTCCCTCCAACCCACGGTCGAGCCCTGCCGTGGCACCCCCGAAGACCATGATCAATCTCCTCGACTATACCCTGCCCGAACTCACCGACTGGATGCAGAACGAGCTGGGCGAGCCCAAGTTCCGGGCCGTCCAGGTCTGGCAATGGATCTGGCAGAAGATGGCCCGCGATTTCGATGCCATGACCAATGTCTCCAAAGCCTGCCGGGAACGCCTGGCCCAGTGTGCCGAGATCCGCTGGCCCGAGATCGTCACCGTGGAACAGAGCAGCGACGATACCACCAAGTTCCTGCTCCGCCTCCAGGACGGCGCCGAAGTGGAGACCGTGCTCATCCCCAGCGACTCCCGCGAAGGCGTGCGCCGCTGGACCCAGTGCCTGTCCTCGCAGGTGGGCTGCGCCATGGCCTGCACCTTCTGCAGCACCGGCACCATGGGCTTCGAGCGCAACATGACCATGGGCGAGATCCTGGGCCAGATCCTGGTGGCCCGCGAGCACCTGGGCGATACCCGCCCCGACTGGCCCGTGCTGCGCAACCTGGTCTTCATGGGCATGGGCGAGCCCCTGCTCAACCTCAAGAACGTCATGCGCGCCCTGGAGAGCCTCAACAACGACAAGGGCCTGAACTTCTCGCCCCGCCGCATCACGGTCTCCACCTGCGGCATCGAGAAGGGCCTGCGCGAACTGGGCGAGAGCGGCCTGGCCTATCTGGCCGTGTCCCTGCACGCTCCCACCCAGGAACTGCGCGCCCGCATCATGCCCAAGGCCGCCCGCTGGCCCCTCGAGGACCTGCTCCAGGCCCTCAAGTCCTATCCGCTCAAGACCCGCGAGCGCATCACCTTCGAATATCTGCTGCTGGGCGGCGTCAACGACGGTCTGGAACAGGCCCGGCAGCTGGCCCGCGTGGTCAGCGACGTCAAGGGCAAGCTCAACCTCATCGTCTACAATCCCTCCGAGGGCGATCCCTACAAGGCCCCCTCGCCGGAACGCGTGCTGGCCTTCGAGCAGTACCTCTGGGACCGCAACATCACGGCCATCATCCGCAAGAGCAAGGGGCAGGACATCAAGGCGGCCTGTGGCCAGCTCAAGGCCGCCCGCCAGAACGAGGCCGGGGAACAGGCCTAGACGGGAATGCTTTCCGGGGGAAGGAGGCCCTTTGCCCGCGCTAACGTGCCTCCTTCCCCGTCCCCCATCCTCTCCAACCGCGCTTTTTCTAGAGCAGATGGGGAAAGCAGCTCGAAGACCGCCACAGGGTTAGGAAACCCTTTTTATCCCCTCCCAGCGCCCCTCTGGACGCTGAAAAACAAATGTCCGGCAAGAGAGACGTGAAAACAAAAAAGACGCCCTCAGGGCGTCTTTTTTCGTTATCCGGAACGATGGGGGGCCATGCCGTGGAGCATGGCTGACAAGCTCAGGCGCGAGCCCGTCGGTCCGTGCCCCGGCGGCGATCCCACCACAGCCCGCGGCGGGCCAGACGGACAAGGACCAGCAGGGCCCAGAGCAACGCACAGCCTAGGTGGCCATGCTTGATGAGGGTGTACACAGGGCCGTAGAAGGAAAAGTCCTGGAAGTTGTGCAGAATCAGGCCCAGACCGGAAAGCATGAGCAGGGCCAGCAAGACCAGGCGCAGCATGCCGAAGGGGGTCAGGCTGTAGCTGCGCGTGCCCCTGACCAGCCAGACGATGGCCGCGTAGCTGGTCAGGCAGAGCATGGCCGCTGCGGCCCAATAATGGGCCACTGTGCCCGAATAGGCTGCGGGCCGCAGCCAGGGCAGGGCCGCTTCGGCGTAGCGGTAGATCACGGGCAGATGCGCGAAGCCGCTGACCACCGCCCAGACCACGCTGATCCGCCACAGCAAACGGAAAAGGAAGCCGAACAGCGGACGGCGCTCAGTCCTCATCCTTGTCCCTCCAGTGGTCGCGCAACAGGCGCAGGCCGGCCAGTGCGGCCCCGGCCAGCGGCGCGGCCAGCACCGTGCCCACAAGATCGTTCTCGCGTTCCAGACTGGCCCCGGCCGGGCGCAGGCTGGGCCGTCCGGCGGAGATCAGCCCCTGCCGCAGCAATGAGGCTTCGATATCCCGGAAGGGGATGGACGAGACATAGATCAGGCAGGTGCCGCCGTTCTCCTGCAGACCGAAAAGATCGCCGTGCCGCTCCTCCGCCATGCGGCGGGCCAGGGCCGTCATCTCCGCATAGGGGCCGAAATGCTGCGCGCCGTGCGGGCAGGCTGCCACGCAAAGCGGGGGCTTGCCGTCGCTGATGATGTCTTCACAAAAATCGCATTTGAAGGTCTGGCCGTAGCCCAGGTAACCGGGCGCCAGATGCAGGTAGGGCCCCACCCCGGCCTGCAGGCGCGGGATGTGCCACGGGCAGACGGCGATGCACTGGCTGTCGCCGAAGCACAGGGACATCTCCGTGTAGACGGCACCGGTGGGACGTTGCCGGGCGGCCCCCAGCGGGCACAGACTGACGCAGGGCGGGTTGAGGCATTGCAGGCAGCGCCGCGGCATGAAGACCCGGCGCTCGCCCCGGGCCGTCTGTACGGTACAGGATTGCAGATACAGCCAGTTGTAGGGGGTCAGGCGATCCGTGACGTTGCGCCGTCCCCACCAGTCGGGTTTCCTGTCCCGGCCCCAGCGGGAAGCCGGGATGGGCGATACCGGCTGGGGGACCCGGGCGGCGGCCCGCTCATGGCAGGCCTGCACGCAAGCCCCGCAGCCCGTGCAGGCATCCACATCCACGACCACAGCAAGACAATCTTCCAGCCCGGCCGCCTGAGCCGGGGTCGCAGCTCCCCAGGCAGAGAGCATCCCCGCTCCCAGGCCGGCACCTGCCAGCGTTTTGAGAAAGCCGCGTCGTTCCATATGATCAGGCCTCCTGACGCTGCTCCTTCTCAAAAGCCGGCGGCGGGCGCCAGTACCAGAACAGCGCCAGCAGGGGCAGCAGGCCGGCCAGTTCCGCCACTTCGCGCGGCAGGGCCAGGATCATGCCCAGCGACCACCACAGGCCCACGGCCACGGCGATGGCGGCCAGCATCAGCAGCCACTGCCCCAGGCTCATGGGACGGGCCACCCACTGGAAATAGCCCACAGTGAGGATGGCCACCCAGACCTTGGTGGCGGTCAGGGAAAGCGCGGCCCCTTCCAGCGGCATGGGCTCGATGATGGTCAGGCAGCAGACGATGTTGACCACCAGACCGCTCAGATAGAAGAAAAGCAGCAGGGTATGCTTCCTCATGCCGATCATGGCATAGGCCGCCAGATTGTGCAGGAAGGCCGTGGCCAGGCAGGGCGTCAGCAGGCGCTGGGCCGTGGCGGCCATCTCGTAGCCCGGGCCGTAGATGGTGGGCAGGAAGCGGTCGCTCTCCACGCAGATCAGGAAGATCAGCGGCAGGGAGGCCGCCCAGAGCGAGCGGGCCGTCTGCCCCGCCAGCTGACGGAACGCGGCCCTGTCCTGCGCCCAGTAGCGGGCCAGCAAGGGGAAGATGACCTTGCCGAGCAGCGCGCTGGAGACCAGCACGGACAGGCCTTCCACGGTCTCCCAGGCCACGTTGTAGCCGCCCACGGCAGCGTCGCCGCCGTAGTTCTTGAGGAAGAACACATTGATCTTGTTGTAGAACATGGCGCAGGCGGCCATGATGGTGAAGATGAAGCCGCTCTTCATCTTCACGGCCAGGTCGCGCACATTGTCGTAGCCGAACCCCACGAAGGGATTGCGGCCCAGAGCACGGAAGGCGAAGCCCGTGCAGAGGACGGATTCGATGAGCTTGTAGAGGGCGATGAAGATCAGGGGCGCTCCGGCCACCACGCAGACGATGCCGTAGCCTATGCCCAGCAGAGCCGAAGGCACGCGGATGCGCATCTCCACGTCCTGCCGCCCGCGGGCCTGGCAGAGCGCGAAGAAGGAATCCGTCACCCCGTCGAGACCGAAGCCCGTAGCGATGAACAGGACGATGAGCCGCAGCTCGAAGCTGTACCCCAGCCAGCCCGTCACGAACCAGGTGACGATCAGGGCCAGCATCATGAAGCAGGTCTTGAGGCCCGTCACCTCGCCCAGCAGGGTACGGGGGCGTTCTTCCCGACGGGCGAACGTGGACAGCAGAAAGTCGTTGAGCCCCACGTCCGAGACGGTCTTGACCAGATAGCCGCAGGAAAGGGCCACGGCGATCTGGCCCAGCATCTCGGGGCTGCGCCGTGCCAGCAGGATGGTGAAGATGGTCCAGGAAAGGTCCCTGGTCCATTGGGCCCCCAGGATGTATCCCAGCTGGCGCGGCAGGCTTTTCAGCTTCATGGGCTACTCGGCAGCGCCAAAGCGCACCAGCGCCTTGAAGCCGGGCTTGAGCTCAAGCTGGCTGTTGGGCACGGTCAGTTCCACCGTGTAGTACGAGGGCTGGGCCACATCCATGTTGGTGGAGATCCACGAGATCTCCGTGATGGTGGCCGAGAACACCTTGTCGCCCAGCGAGGGGATCTCCACGCGGGCATGGCCGCCTTCCTTGATGCGGCCCAGGTCGCCTTCATAGACCGGCACCTGGATCAGCACCGGGTCCAGCTGGCCCACGGTCACGGGCGTGGCCTGGGCAGGCAGCAGCACATCGGGATTGAGGTTGGGCATGAGCTGCAGCACATAGCCGTCGATGGGGGAGGTCAGCACCAGCTGATCCGGCAGGGTCTCGCCCTCCCGGATGGGCTGGCCGTAATAGCCTTCCAGTTCCTTCAGGCGGGCCCGGAAGCTCTCTTCGTTCTTCTTGATGGAGATCTGGGTCAGCTCGATGCGGTGCTGCAGGGAGCGCACGCTCTCTTCCAGACGCCCCAGGGCCTGGCGCGAGCCCAGCCCGGAAGCGGCCAGCTGGCTGGCGCGATTGCGCTCGGCGCGGGCCTGCACCAGTTCGCGCTCCAGATCAAGGATCTGGCCGCGCAGGCTCTCGGTGGCGGCACCGGTGGTTACTTCGCGCTGCAGCACGCGTTCGGCCTCGTCCTGCAGATGATAACGCACCAGCGGATCCCCGGCCTTGATGGCATCCCCGGGACGGACCAGCACCTCGTCGATGACGGCATTGAAGGGCAGACGCACATCACGCGTCACGGTGGCCACCACCTTGCCGGTGGCGGTGGTCTCCACGGCCATGGCCGGGGCGGCCAGCAGCAGACAGGCCAGCAGGGCCCAGAAAACGGTCAGTCTTTTCATTATTTTTCAATCTCCGTGGCAGGAAGGCCCAGGAAGCGTTCCTGCAAGAGGTTGGCGACGTACATCCATTCCAGATTGGCCAGCTTGAGTTCCAGTTCGGCTTCGATCAGCTTGATGCGGCTCTGGACCATGGCCTCGTGGGCGGAACTCATGGCGGGCATGTCGCCCAGACCGGTCTCGAAGGAGATGCGGGCTTCCTTGTAGCGCATCTCGGCCGTTTCGAAATGGACTTTGGCCAGGCGGCGGTTGGTCTCGGCCAGGGCCACGCGCTGTTCGCACTGCAGCCAGGTGTTGGAGTAATCCGTGCGCTTGCGCGACAGCTCATGGAAGGCCTGGGCCTTCTTCATGCGGGCCGCCTGCACACCGCGGTAACGGCGGTTCCAGTCGATGAGCGGGAAGTCGAAGGTCAGGCGCCAGAAATAGTCTTCCTGGCCGTCAGCGGGCTGATACTGACCGGCGGGCGGGTTCTTGTCCACGCTGATGGTCATGTCGGGCACGTATTCGGCCCAGGCCAGCATGATGTTGTAATCGCCCAGACGGATCTGGGAACGCAGCAGCAGATTGTCTTCCGTGACCAGCCAGCGGTCTTCCCAGCGGTAATCCTTGCCGTTGAAACCGCGCAGGATGTCGTTGGCGCTCTTGCTGTCGATGTTCAGGCGCTGCTGCGGCTCCACACCGGCCAGGATCTTGAGGCTGGTGCGCTCCATGACCTCTTCCATGGTCATGCGCTCGCTGGTCAGCTCCACTTCGCGCTCGTGCTGCTGGGCCAGATTGAGGGCCACGCCCTGACGGCCGTCAGCGGACTCCAACTGCTCCCAGTAACGGGTCGTTTCCCTGGCCAGGGGAGCGACTTCTTTCTGGATGCGCAAAATCTCGTTCTTGGCCTCCAGACGCAGGTAGGCCTGGGCCACCTTGTAGATGGCCTCGCCCACGGCCTTGCGGTGCGTGGAGATGGCCAGGTTGACCATGATCTTCTGGGCCTGGTGATTGAAATAGGACTCTACGGGGTTGGGGAAACGCGCGTAGAAGCCGATGCGGGGCACCACCTTGCCGTAGTTGCTGGGGACGTCGTCACGACCTTCATTGTAATAGGTCAGGGTATTGCCCACTTCCACGGTCATGCGGGGTTCGGGCAGATACTTCCAGACCGCATCGGTCAGGGCCAGGCGCTTGATCTCCAGTTCCACGGCGCTGTTGACCAGCAGAGGCGACTGCTGGATGGTCAGGAACACGCAATCCTCAAACGAGAATTTCTTGGCCGGGTCATAGAGGTTGGGGATCACGGCCTCGAGCTTGCCCTTGTTCTCCACCGGCACACCGGGCACGTCTTCCAGCCAGTGCTTGGCGGGCAGTTCCGGGGCATCCGACCCGGCCTTCTGCGAAGCACATCCCGAAAGCGCCATCCCGGCGCACAAGGCCGCCACAGCCAGTCCCCGTTTCCAGCGAACCCTTCTTTTCGTCATGGTCATTCCCTTGCGACAAATATTAGGCACCGGCGCCTTCCTGCGGCCGGACATCCTTTTCAAATTCCATCTGGTGCAATGTCAGCAGCACCCGGCCGTCCGCATCCACGACCTGGGCGTCATAGCGCTGCAGACGTTCATCGTCCCAGCCGCGGCGCAACTGGATGCGCCAGGGCATCCGGGCACCGCACAGCAGCCCCGCATCCGCGAAACGGATAAAGCCGATGCCGCTCAGACGCCAGCCCTGCGGCCAGAGCAGACGTCCTCCGGCAAGCTCCGCCCGGGGGACGGTCTCTTCCATGATACGGCAGGCTGCCTGCAAAATGGCGTCCACAGCGGACAGCAAGCTACAATAGCCGGATTTGCCAGCCGGGGCAATGCCTTGCGCCATGCCGTCGAAGCGGCCCTGCCACAGGTCATCGCCCGCCGGAGCCAGTTCTGCCAGCAGGCGCCAGCCCTCCGCCATGCCGCAGCCCGCGTAGAAGTCTTCCAGAGGCAGATCAGGGCCGGTAACGGCCATCTCGCCGTCCCACAGGGGCGGCAGGCTCCCCGCGGCAGCGGCCAGGAAGACCATGCCCCGTGCCAGAGGCGAAAAATGGTTGATGCGCCGCAGGTTGGGGGCCAGATCCCGGCTTTGCAGGCGCACATGGCACATGCGCGTCATCACGCCGTCCTGCAGCAGCCAGGACTGGGAACGGGCCGTGATGCGGCACTCCCGGGTCACGGCCTCGGGCAGGGGCAGGGGGGCCGCAAAGCGCAGGTCGGAGAACCCGGTGGGTTCCAGCCACGGCAGCTGCAAACGACCGCTCTCCAGCATGGTCTGGAGCAGTTCGCTCAGGGGCAGCCAGGGCTGGCCGTCCTGCGGCAGGGCACCATGCCCGGCAAGACGCGGATCGGCATAGCGGGAGAACTGCGCGCAGGCGAGCATCTGGCGGGAAGAAGGCCGGGCGGCTTCTGGCCAGGGCATGGCCTCGTGCGCCACAGCGGCGGAAAACACACGGGGGAAGAGCTCGGGCCGCTCCAGCCACTGCCAGTCACGGACGGGGGCGTCGGCCGGGGCGCGCCGCCAGAGCACCCTGTCGGACGTCCCGTGCGTCAGGGCACGGGCCAGCAGGTCGCCCAGTTCGCGGGGGATGGGGGGCCGTCCGCCGTCGTCCACGCAGACCACCCGCCAGGGCAGGCCCAGCTCACGGGCGGCCGCTTCACCGGCTTCCTGCCAGGGGGCCGCATGGGCCGCATCACCGGCATGCAGCCAGCGCAGGGCATAGACATAGCGCACACCGCAGGCTTTGGCCGAGCGGCACAGCGCTTCCATCTCGTCAGCGGCCAGCGCCCTGTCCGCGGGCGCGCACAGCAGGATGCCGTCCAGGCGCCCGCAGGCACGATGCACGGTCTCGGGCAGGGCCGTGAGGGCCGTCAGCGCGGGCAGGCCGTACAGGTGGCCGCCCAGTTGCTCCAGCGACAAACAATCTTCCAACGCGGCATCAGGCAGGGCAAAGGTCATGCCCAGGGGGGCCAGCGCCCCCAGCAGCTCGGCCAGAGGCAATGCCTGGGCATCGGGCCCCCAGACAGCCAGCACGTCACCGGCGTGGGCACCCATGCCCCGGACGGCCGGATCGAGGACCAGAGGCAACGGCCGGCCGTCTTCGTCGCAGCAGCCCAGATCGAAGCAGCACAGGGGCGGCAGATCTTCACCGGAGCCGTGCTGCGGCGTGCTCAGGGGAGCGACCTCTCCGGGCTCCCTTTCCGCCGGGGCAAGGCTGGCCAGCACGCGCAGCAGGTCGCCCACGGTGGCCACGTGCAGCAGGGCCTCGAAATCCACGCTGATGCCCAGTTCCTCCTCCACTTCCTGCACGATGAGCGGGAAGCGGCTGGACCGCAGGGCCAGGTCATAGCGCAGATCCATCTCCGGCTTCAGGGAATCCGCGTCACGACCGCAGGCAGCGGCCAGGATCTCCAGTACCTTGCGGGCGGCCTCGGGCAGCTCGTCCCTGGCCGGAGCAACCGCGCGCGCCGCCGGGGCGGCAGGGGCCTCCGCAGAGGCGGCCGGAGCGGGGGCCGCATCCAGCCAGCGCTGCCGGTGCCGCGCCACGCCGTCATGCGTCAGATGGCCAAGGGCATAGAGACGCGCGCAGGTCTGGCGCATACCTTCGGCTTCCTTGCCTTTGCGGCCGGCAGCCAGGCACAGGGCCTGCGGCTCGATGTCGTTCACCAGACCGCACAGGGTATCCTGCGGGCCCACTTCCACGAAATGCCGGATGCCGTCGCGCTGCCACATGGCCTGCACGCATTCCACCCAGCGCACGGAATTCTCGTCCAGGTCGCCGATGTGCTCGCAGATGCCGGGCTGGTCGTCGGGATAGGGGCGCGTGGTGATGCAGCTGAGCATGGGGATCTGCGGCGCCTGCATGGCCAGGGCATTGAGGCGGCGCAGGGACATGTCGCGCAGCACGCGCATGCTGGGGTGATGGAAAGCCAGGCTCACGTTGAGCATGATGGCCGGGATGCGGCGTTTGCGCAGGCTCTTGCGGGCCTCCAGCAGCACGTCGCGGGGGCCGCTGATGATGAACTGGCGCGGGGAGTTGTAATTGGAGACGTAGAGCTGGGGCCAGGTCTTGCGGGCCTCTTCGATGACCGAGGCCTCGGCGGGCACGGCCATCATGCCGGTCTCGCGGGTGGCGCGGGCCTCCAGTTCGGCCATGTGGGTGGAACGGGTGTCCAGGATGTACCAGGCCACTTCCGGTTCGTAGACACCGGCCAGGCACAGGGCGATGAGCTCGCCCAGGCTGTGCCCGCAAATGAGGGAAGGCCGCAGTCCCAGCGAGGCCAGATGGCTCCACTGGGCGTATTCCAGCAAAAAGAGGTAGGGCTGCTGCCAGCGGGTCAGACCGATCTTTTCCACATCGGTCTCGTCCAGCAGGGCCAGCACGTCCCAGTCGGCGGCGCGGGCGATGCGGTCCATGGCGGCCCGGGCCGCCGGGAAGTGGTCGTAGAGCTCGCGGCCCATGCCGGGCCAGACGGCCCCCTGCCCGCAGCACATGACGGCCAGAGGCGGCACGTCGCCCTGCGGATGCAGCCAGATGCCCCGCTGTCCCATGGCTTCGAGGGCCGCGGCATCGGGACGGGCCCCGAGGGCCAGCAGTTCCTGACGCCAGGCGGGCACCACGGAGCCTGCGTGCCAGATGGCCCCGCCGTGCGGCAGGTCGGCGAAGCGCACGCCGTCACAGGCAATCTCCCCTTCTCCGGGCTCACAGGACGGTGCGGGCATGTCGGGCATGCTCACCACGGCAGCCTCCGGCGCAGGAGCCGCCACGTCATCCTTGCGGGCAAGCAGCATGCCTTCCCAGGGGCCTTCGGGGCGGGGCTGGAGGAGCAGGACAGGACGGTCTCCACCGGCCAGCCGGGCCAGATCGCCGGGACCGGGGACAGCCGGAAGGGCCTCGGGCTCAAGACCGGGCCAAAGCCCGGCAGCCAGAGGACGGAGCATGTCGAGCGCGGCGGCTGTGGCCTGCCCGCTGCCGGCGGGACTGAGGACGAGACGGGGGGCCTTGCCCCGGAGCTGGGGCAGGCGGGAAGCTTCTTCGAGGAGCAGGCGGCAGGACTCGCCGCTGTCGGCGCCCTCGCGCCCGGCAAGGGGCCAAAGTTCGAGAGCCGCAGACGCTCCGCAAGATTCGGGTCGTTGCATCGTAAGGATACCGGGAATACCGCCACCGGCGGGTAAAGGACCCGGAGGGGTCCGGTATGTACAGCCCGCGGCCCAGGGGAGCCGCGGCCATTCTATCACAATGTTAAAAGCAAATTTTAGGCCATCTCAGGCCGCTTGTCCAGCCCGCGCCAACCGCGAGTCTTTCTCGCTTGCCTTGGTGGAACTCTTGGGATATGGTTAGCCGTTAAAAACAATTTTTACGGGCAGTTTGCCCGGAACGTTTACTGTACGTCACCTGTAACGTACGGTTTTTATACTATATCTGAGAGGATCCGGAATGAAAGAAAACCACTCCAGCCAGAACGCCCAGGAGAGCGGCACCAGCAGTTTCACACGGTTGCGCTCCAAACTGTCGTTTGAGCGCATGGTGGAAATGGGTGCCAAGATGGGCATGGAAAACCCGCTCTTCCTGTGCCACGAGCGGGCGGCTAAGGCCACCACGGTGATCAATGGCAAGGAGTACATCAACTTCTCCACCTACGACTATCTGGACCTCAATACCCATCCCGAGATCACCGAAGCCGTCACCGAAGCCGCCAAGGTCTTCGGCAGCTCCGCCGGCGCCAGCCGCCTGGTGGGCGGCGAACGTCCGCCCCATCGCCAGCTCGAGCGCGCCCTGGCCGACTTCTACGGTGTCGAGGACTGCATCGCCTATGTGAGCGGCCACGCCACCAACGTCTCTACCCTGGGTTTCCTTTTCGGTCACCGCGACGCCATCTTCTATGACGGTCTCGCCCACAACTCCCTGATGCAGGGCGCCCGCCTTTCCGGCGCCGACCGCTACTCCTACGAGCACAACGACTGCGATGCCCTGGAGAAGATGCTCAAGGAGCACCGCGGCAAGCACAAGCGCGCCTGCATCGTCACCGAAGGCCTGTTCAGCATGGACGGCAACATCCCCGACCTGCCGCGCATCATCGAGCTGAAGAAGAAGTACGACTGCATGCTGCTGGTGGACGAGGCCCACTCCTTTGGTGTGCTGGGCGCCACCGGCCGCGGCGTGCACGAATACTTCGGTATCGACGCCAACGAAGTGGACATGTGGATGAGCACCCTCAGCAAGGCCATGTGCGGTTGCGGCGGTTTCATCGCCGGTCGCAAGGAGCTGGTGGAATACCTCAAGTACGGTTCCCCGGGCTTCGTCTTCAGCGTGGGCATGCCTCCCATCGTGGCCGCTGCCTGCCACAAGGCCCTGGAACTCATGCAGCGTGAGCCCGAGCGCGTGCACAAGCTGCAGAAGATCTCCCAGTTCTTCCTCAACTACGCCCAGGAAAAGGGCCTGGATACCGGCGCCGCCCAGGGCTACGCCATCGTGCCCATCATGGTGGGCGACTCCATGGTCAGCGGCTTCCTGGCCACCCGCCTCTTTGCCCGCGGCATCTATGTGATGCCCATCACCTTCCCCGCCGTGAAGGAAGGCGCCGCCCGCCTGCGCTTCTTCCTTTCCGCCTCCCACACGGAAGAGCAGATCCGCAAGACCATCGACACCGTGGTCGAAGAGATCCCCGTGGCCCGGGAGATCGTGGAGAAATTCCGCCGCGAGCACCAGGACGAACAGAACGCCTAGTCTGTCGCACAGCACGAGGCCGGGCACCCTGCCCGGCCTTTTTTTTCTTCCCCAACATCCTGCCCATCCGAGGTCCCTATGCTGTCCCCCCGTATGGCCTATGTGCTGCTCTGGTTCCCCCTCTCCTCCGAGACCTTCGTCTTCCGTGAGATCCAGCAGCTGGTCCAGCGCGGCATGGATATCCGCGTCTACACCATGTACGGCGAGAAGCTGCGCGGTTGCAGCGACGAGATGAAGAATTACGCCGGGCCCATCAAACGCTTCGGCTCCGTGGCGACCCTGCGCCTGCTCAAGGCCTTCTGGCGCGCCTGGAAACGCGACCGCGAGACCGTCAAGACCCTGATGCGTCGCGGCCTGTTCCGCAAGATGCGCAATCTGGAAGCCTATGCCGAGAACCTCTGGTGTTTCCTGGCCGGTTTCCTGCTGGCCGAAGAGGCCCAGCGCGACGGCATCGAGCTTTTGCACTCCTCCTGGGGCAACGGGCCCGCCACCGCCGTCTGGGTGGCCTCGCGCCTGTCGGGCATCCCCTTCGCCTTCACCGGCCGCGCGGGCGACATCTACCCGCAGGACGGCATCCTGGCCGAAAAATCGCGCGACGCCATCTTCATCCGCACCAACAACATGGCCAACAAGCCCTGGCTCCAGAGCTTCTGCCCCGCCGGACAAAAGGACAAGGTGCACGTCATCTACAACGGCCTGACCCTGGGCCGCCGCGTGGATTGCCGCGCTCCCTTCCAGAAGCCCTACCGCCTGCTGGCCATCGGCCGCTTTGCCCGCACCAAGGGTTTCCCCGAGCTGCTCACGGCCATGGCCCGGCTGCGTGACGACGGCTTCCCCGTGCGTCTGACCCTGGTGGGCGACGGCAACTGGAAGCGCAAGCTGGTGGAGATGCGCAAGCGCCTGCATCTGGAAGATCTGGTGGACATGCCGGGCTTCGTGCCCAATGACCGCATCCGTACCTTCATGGAAGAGCACGACATGCTGGTGGTGCCCAGCGTGGTGCACACCAACGGCGACCGCGACGGCATCCCCAACGTCATCATGGAGGCCCTTTCCTGCGGCATGCCCGTGGTGGCCACCGATGTCTGCGGCGTGGGCGAGGTCATCCGCAACGGCGAGACCGGCTACCTCATCCCCCAGCGCGATCCCGCCGCCCTGGCCGATGCCATCCGCCGCATGCTCTCCGACCGCGAGGCGGCCCTGCGCATGGCCCGGACCGGGCGCGAGCTCGTCTTCCGCATGTTCGATACCGAGACCAATATCGCGGCCCTGCAGGATCTCTACTGCCAACAGTACACGCAGTGGCGCACCACCCACGGCCCCAACGTTTAGGGAGGGATCACCGGGGAAGGGCCCTTCCGCCAGTACGGAAGTTTGCCCTTCCCCGGCCCTCTTTTCCGGGGCACTTTCGGAAAGATGTCCTGCCGTGGTCAACCGCGGCGCTCCCTCCGGCAGCACCCCCTGCCGGGAACGCAAACAATCCCCCTTTCCCCGCTCCGCGACGGTCTTCCGCCGGAGCCCCTTCCCCGACACCTGCAACCGGCGGCCGGCGGCCTGAACCTCCGGTACGCCCTGTGGATATGCCATGTGCGGAATAGCCGGTATCTGCCGTCTTGACGGCCAGCCCCTGAACGAGGACGCCCGGGCCCATGTCCGGGCCATGACCGACGTCATCACCTACCGCGGCCCCGACGGCAGCGGCATCTGGCAGGAAGGGCCCGTCAGCCTGGGGCACCGCCGCCTGTCCATCATCGACCTTTCCGGCGGCAGCCAGCCCATGCAGGACGTGGACGGCGAGCTCTGCATCGTCTTCAACGGCGAGATCTACAACTTTGCCGAACTCCGGCAGGAACTGCTGCAGGCGGGCGCCCGCTTCCACAGCAGCCACTCCGATACGGAGGTCATCCTCCAGGCCTACCGCGTCTGGGGCACGGACTGCCTCCAGCGCTTCGACGGCATGTTCGCCTTCGCCCTCTGGGATGCTCCCCGCCGCCGTCTGTTCTGCGCCCGTGACCGCTTCGGCAAAAAGCCCTTCTTCTACACCCTGCAGCAGGGCAGCCTGTTCTTCGGCTCGGAGCTCAACTGCCTGGCCGCCGTGCCGGGGCTGGAGCTCACCCTCAATCCGCAGGCCGTCATGCGTTACCTGGCCTACGAATACGTGCCCACCCCGGACACCATGTACCGCGAGGCCAAGAGCCTGCCGCCCTCGCACTGGCTGCTGGTGGAGGACGGACGCCTGAGCATCCGCCGTTACTGGGACCTGCCCCCGGCCGATGAGGACGACCGTCGCTCCGAGGCCGATATCTGCGCCGACGTGCACGAGCTGCTCACCCGCGCCGTGGGCCGCCGCATGGTCAGCGACGTGCCCCTGGGGGTCTTCCTCTCCGGCGGCATCGACTCGTCCATCGTGGCCGGTCTCATGGCCCGCCAGTCTTCCACGCCCATCAAGACCTTTTCCATCGGCTTCACCGAGGCCAGCTACGACGAGAGCCGCTACGCCCGCGTGGTGGCCCAGCGCTGGAACACCGACCATCACGAGCGCGTGCTCTCGGCCGAGGACTGCGCCGAGCATCTGCCCAACATCATCAGCCGCATGGACGTGCCCATGGCCGACGCCTCGGTGGCGCCCACCTGGCTGCTTTCGGGCGTGACCCGCGAAAAAGTCACCGTGGCCCTGGGCGGCGACGGTGCCGACGAACTCTGGGCCGGGTATGAGCACTACATCGCCTTCAAGATCGCCGAATGGTACAACGCCATCCCCGGCATCCTGCGCCGCGGCGTCATCGAGCCCCTGACCCGGCTCCTGCCCGCCTCGGCCGGATACATCAATCCCCGTCTGGCGGTGGAGACCTTTTTGCGCGGCGCCCACGCCCCGGCCTGGGAACGGGTGCAGACCCTGCTCACCTCCTTCACGCCCGAGATGCAGGCCGAGCTGCTGGCCCGGCCCGACCACGACTTCCTGCGCCGCGAGAACCTCTTTGCGCCCACGCGGGAGCAGTTCGAGCACTGGCCCGCCGGTCCCTCGCCCCTGGCACGGGCCTTCCACGTCTATGCCCGCCAGTTCATGCTGGACGACATCCTGGTCAAGGTGGACCGCTGCTCCATGCTCCACTCGCTGGAAGTGCGCGCGCCCTTCCTGGACAAGGACTTTGCCGAATATGTGGCCCGCCTGCCCATCCGGCACAAGCTGCACGGTTTCCAGCGCAAATACCTGCTCAAGAAGGCCTTCACCGACGTGCTGCCGCCCGAGATCCTGCACCGCAACAAGCGCGGCTTCCAGATCCCCGTGGCGGCCTGGCTGCGCGGGCGCATGCGTCCGCTCATGGAAGAGCTTTTCGCTCCCGAGCGCCTGCGTGCCCAGGGCCTGTTCCGGCCCGAGGCCGTGCGCTCCCTGGTGGACGCCCACTGCTCCGGCAAGGCCGACCTGCGCAAGCCGCTCTGGACGCTGCTCGTGCTCCAGCTCTGGCTGCGCGCCCGGGGGATGTAACGGATAAAAAAAGAGGCCCGGTACGGCTGGCAGCCTTCCGGGATGGACGAGGGGGCGGGGGAACTTTTCCTGGCGGAAAAAAGTTCCCCCGCCCCCTCGCGCTCCCCCACCCCTTCAAAAACCGCTCATACGGGTTGGCAAAAGAGACAAGAGCATCCTGCAGGTCTGGGGAGGACGCCTCCCCAAGGATCAGGTGTCCTTCAGACAGACAGCAAACGACAGGGGCAGGCCGAGGCCCGCCCCTGAATGAGGTTTGAAAAGAAGGGATGCGTGGAGGGATCAGCCTGGTCGTACTGACGCCTTATGCCTTCACATAGCTGCTGAGGCCCCGGTGGATCTCCCTGGCCTCGTCCGTGAACAGGGCATCGAGACCAGCCACGCCCTTGGTCTTGAAGCCCGCCAGACCGGTGTTCAGGCGCTGCATCTCCAGATTGCCGCCGTTGAGGGCCACCTGCTGGAAGATCTGCTGGTCCATGGAGCTGCGCGGGGCATTGAAGGGCGGCAGCAGGCCGCCGTTCTCGTGCATCTGCAGGGCCAGGGTCTTGCAGGCCACGTCCATCTGCCCGGTGCGGTCCTTGCCGCTCTTGCAGTTGAACAGCGGCATCATGCCCATGATGTGCCCCAGCATGGCCAGACGCGCAGGCAGGCGATAGGGGTCGGCCCCGCTCATCCTGTAGCCTCCGGCGGCCCAGAGCGCGTGGATCTCGTAGCGCAGGGCCTGTATGTTCTGCCTGTCCCTGGCGGAGATGTCCGACCGCGCAAGATAGGTCTCCACCATCCCGCCGAGCATGTCGTCCCCGAAAAGCAGGGCCATGGCTTCCCTGTTGTACCGGTCGGACGTGCCCCAGCCGCCGATCAGGCCCTGGAGCCCGCCCTGCGCGCCGGTGTTCACGCCGAAATTGAAGGTGAGCACCTGCGGCCTGACCTTGACCGCCCTTTCCTGCCCGTCAGGCAGGACCACGTTCACCGTGCAGGTGCCGTCAGGCCCGCAGGCATCCTTCCACGAAGCGCATTGCTCGGCCAGATAGGTCTTTTCCGACGTGCCGAAGATCTCGCGCGGCACATCGGGCGTGACCAGACTGGTGGAAAGCAAAGGCAGGTCGATGACGGCATCGGGGTTCACCGCCAGCCTGCGCTGGACGTCCGCCAGCTTCGGGGAGCTTTGCAGGGCCGCCGTGAAGATCTCCGTGGCGCGGGTGGCGTTGGCCGCCCTTCTGGCCGCGGGATTCTTGATGGAATAGGCGCTGTTGATACCGTGCCGGAGGCCCCGGAACAGGGTGTTGCCGCCCACGGCGATCTCCGTGCGGGCCAGGTTCAAGGCATGGTTGGGCTGGCCCCTGTCCTCGCAGGAGACGCCATTGATGCCGTGCCGGGCCATGCTCCGGCCGATGGGGCCGGGCTGTGCGCCCGCACCGATATGGCAGGCGGGCGTGATGGTGGACGTGGCCGTCACTCCCGCGCCCCCGCGCCCCAGATATTGCAGATCGCGCCGGATGACGCCCCAGCCCTGCTCGTTGAGCACCTGGATATGGGCCTCCTTGATCTCCCTGGCCAGCTTCCCCGCCGACAGGCCGGGCAGCAGCCGGTGCAGTTCCTTGCCCAGCTCTCCGGGGAGCTCATTGAAGGACTTCATCACCGCATCGGGGACGCGTTCCCCGTCGGCCAGGCCACGCAGCTCGGGCGGATCGGTCATCTTGTCCTGCATGGCCGCCATCAGCCTGCTGAGATCCCGGGCCCGTTCCGCAAGGCGCATGCCCTTGTCCGAAGCGGGATCCAGGGTCCCCAGCTCCACACCCGTCCGGCGCACATGCTCCCCTATGACCCGTTCGTAGGCGGCATAGGTCTGCTGAAAGGCAAGACGCACGTTCCCGGCCGTGAAGGGGCTCTGCTCCTTCTGGGCGGCCATGATGTCCCGCTTGGTATCCAGCTGTGCCTTGAGCCCTTCCAGACAATGGAGCACCCCGGCCACGCCCTCCGCGCCTGCGGGCAGCCCCGCCTGGAAGGTGTCCAGATCCCTGCGCATGGCGTCCACCGCCCAGGAGACCGAGGCAAGCTCCCGCTCGCCCTCGGCAACGGACTGCTGCCCCCAGAAATCGTTCCCCACCAGAGGCACGCCCTGGCTCACCAGGCTGACGAAATAGTCGGGATCCACACCGGCCCGGCCCAGCTCCGCCATAAGCTCCGGCCGGAGGGCCCGCCGCCCCGTGGCCACCATGCCGCGCCCCAGGCAGGCCAGGTTGCGCTCCGCCGCCGCATCCAGGAGCCTGGACAGGCTAGCGCCGGTGAAGGCCTTGCCCTCCAGGGACTTCTTGCCGATGTACTGGTTGAACAAACGTGTGCCCTCGGCCTTGCCGCAGTAGGCGCAGACGCTGTCGCGCACGCGCTCGGCCGCGGCCCTGTTCCCGGCCTTTTCCTGGCTGCGTTGCGACAACTGCCAGAAACGGGCCTTGGCGGTCGTCGTCTGGAGCTTGTCCGTGCTCTGGTCGAGGCGGACGAAACTGCCCTGGGCCTGACTCAGGTGGCGCAGGCCGGCTATGGAATCGATAGGCATGGCTCCCCTCCTAGACCTTCACATAAAAGGGCTGCTCGCTCTCCATCACGGTGTCGCCCAGGGTCGCGCAACGCTGCGTCCAGAAGTCCAGCGACAGGGCGAAGGATTGCAGGAAGGCATCCAGTTTGTCCGCCGTGGCCTGTTCGGGCAGCCACATCTGCTGCAACAGCACGGTGTCGCTCTCCGGGGCCAGGGTGATGGTGGCGCCCTGGGTATCCTGCCACATGAGGTTGGCGGTGAGCAGGGCCCGCAGTTCCCGCAGGGCCACTTCCTCATCCTCGGAAAGCGTACCTATGCTGCCGAAGGCGATGAACGTGCCCTGCCCTTCATCAAAACGCAGATGCACCACATGGTCGTCGGCCGAAGCCAGGGCGCAGTAATTGGCGTCATCGAGCTGCAAAGGCTCGATCTCCTGCTGGCGGGAAAATTCTTCCAGAAGCGTGTTGGCGGTCTCGCGGCTTATCATGATGCCTCCTTCCGTGCAGAGGTCTAAAGAAGTTCAGGGGATATTTTCGGCCTGTTCCTGATGTTGGCGGTACTGCCGACAGCGTTGGCAACGGACAGGCTACACCAGTGAATCAGCAAAAAGAGTGCCAGAGAGCAACCGCGGCATGGCAGCGGAGCGGCCCCGCGCACCATACGCCTCCGGGCAGAGCGCCTTGCCCTGCCGGAGGGGAAGCAAAAGTCCATGCCCTCCCCGGCCGAGATGAGGGGAAGCCATATGGCATTATCCCCCAGGGGCTTGGACTTTTCAATCTGTCCGCCTCCCGGCGGCCTTGGCGAAACCGGAGCGCCTGGTCCGGCAAGACGCCCCGGCGGGCAGCCCTACCGGCGACGGCCCGGCAATCTGGCCCATCCCGGCCGGAGGGTCGTGCTGCGGGGCCAGCGTCCGTCGGCAGGGACAAAAAAAGCGAAGCCCCGGCAGCGGGGCTCCGCATCATGCAGCAAGGAAGGGAGAGAGGTATCAGAGGTTGGCTTTGAAAAACGCCTCGATCCTGTCGAAGGGGATGATGTCCACCCGGTCGTACAGGTCCGTATGCGAGGCCCGGGGCACGATCATCAGTTCCTTGTTGTTACCGCTGAGCTTCTTGAAGGCATCCTCGCTGAAGTAGCGGGAATGGGCCTTTTCCCCGTGGACCAGCAGGACCGCGCTGCGGATCTCGCCCGCATAGGCCAGCAACGGCATGTTCAGGAAGGACAGGGCCGAGGTGGCGTTCCAGGCACCGTTGGAGTTGATGGAACGGGGATGGAAGCCGCGCCTGGTCTTGTAATAATCGAAGTAATCCTTGACGAACTGCGGCTCGTCGCCCGTCAGGGCCTCGGGCAGGCCCGTGGCGGACGGTGCGACGCTGCCGGAACGTGCGTCCCGGGTGCGCTGTGCGTTCAGCTGCTGGCGCAGCGCGTAGCGGGCCTCGGCATCCATGGCGTCAAAATAGCCATTGGCCGTGACGCGGCTCATGTCGTACATGGTGACGGCCACGGTGGCCTTGATGCGGGTATCTATGGCGGCGGCGTTCAGGCCCATGCCGCCAAAACCGCAGATGCCGATGATGCCGATGCGCTCCGCATCCACCGCGTCCAGCGTGGTGAGGAAGTCCACCGCGGCGCTGAAGTCTTCGGTATTGATGTCCGGCGAGGCCACATGACGCGGCTCGCCGCTGCTCTCGCCCGTATAGGAGGGGTCGAAGGCCAGCGTCAGGAAGCCGCGTTCGGCCATGGTCTGGGCATAGAGCCCGGACGCCTGTTCCTTCACCGCGCCAAAGGGGCCGCTCACGGCCAGGGCCGCCAGCTTGCCCTTGGCATCCCGGGGCACGTACAGATCGCCCGCCAGGACAGTGCCGTAACGGGTGCGGAAGGTCACCTTGCGGTGTTCCACTTTGTCGCTCCTGGGAAAGACCTTGTCCCATTCCTGTACCAGTTCCATAGCCTTACCATCCTTGGAAGAAGCCGTGCCAGAGGGGGCCTTGTCTGCTGCGGCCGCAGATCCGGCAAACAGCATCGTGCCTGCCAGGATCGTCGCCGCCAGTGTTTTGCACATGCTCATCATGTCGCTCCGGCTTAAAGTTGTCCGGCAGGAACGTGCCTACCGGCGTTCTTTTCTGTGTAGCCGCAGCTCCTATCCATGACAAATACCTATATCGAATGTTTCACCATAGAAATAAGGCATGGATAAGCCAACATATGTCCCGCCTGGGCACACAGCTCCGGCACGGAAGGCCCCAGCAGTGCCTTGCAAGAAAGGGAAGCCCATCAAACGTGCGCCTCGTGGCGTTCGCGCCGCGCCACTTGATTTTTTCAAGAAAACGGCACGCATTTCTTGGCCCGGCTTCTGGCCCGGCCCCGGCGTCCCTGATACCTTTCCCTCCGGATACCGGGACTCCGCAACAACATCCCAGAGAGGTGACCCAGATGAAGATACAGCAGATCCGCAACGCCATGGTCCGCATCCGCTACGCCGGCAAGACCTTCCTCACCGACCCCTGGCTGGCGCCCAGGGGCAGCATGGGGACGTTCCGCGACTATCCCATATTCCGCTGCCGCCCCGAACGGCTGGACCTGCCCCTGCCCCTGTGCGACCTGCCCATGCCGGTGGCCGACATCCTGACCGGTGTGGATGCCTATATCGTGACCCATGTGCATCCCGACCATATCGACATGGCCGCCGACGGCAGCGTGGGCGCGCCGCTGGACAAGGCGGTGCCCGTGTTCGTGCAGAGCGAAGAGGATGCCGCCGTGCTCCGGCGCTCCGGCTTCGCCCGGGTGGAAGTGCTGGGAGAGGAGACCGTCTTTGCGGGCATCCGCCTCAGCAAGACGCCCGGACGCCACGGCACCATCATCCCCTGCGGGCCGTCCTGCGGCGTGGTCTTCCGGCATCCTGACGAAAAGACGCTCTATGTGGCCGGTGACACCATCTGGTTCGACGGTGTGGCCGAAAGCCTGCGCCGTTACCGGCCCGATGTGGTCGTGGTCAATGCCTGCGCGGCCGAACTGCTGGACGAGGGCCGCCTGATCATGGACGACGCGGACGTGGCCGCCCTGCACGCCGCCCGCCCGGAAGCGCGGATCATCGTCAGCCATATGGACACCGTGCCCCATGCGGCCCTGACCCGGCAGGACATGGACCAGGCCCTGCGCCGTCGCGGCATCCGGGAGGCCGTCTTCATGCCCGACGACGGCCAGAGCGCCGATTTTTAACGGCAGGAAAACTCCGTACGGCCCGCAGACGGACGGGCTGACGCATAGCGTGGCAGGCAGGAGGGATCCGTCCCGCCACGGTGCCTGCGCTCCGGCAGGGCCACGGCTCCGCCCGGCGCCCCTGCCCTGTGCCCTCCCCGAATCAGGTCCCCGCCGGTCCCCAGGCAGAACGCCTTCCTTCCCCTTCCCCCTCCGGCGGGGGCCTTCATTCCGCCAGATCTTCCGCTTCCCGAAGGACCACATGCAGCTCGTAGCTGCCCAGCGGTTCCACCTCGGCCAGGAAGGCATCCAGGGCCTCCATGTCCAGAAAATACATGTCGAGGAAATAGAGGTTGTCGCCTGTGGTGCGATAGCAATGGATGGTGCGCCTGCCCTCCTTGCGGCAGCAGGCCTTCAGGGCCTCCACAGGGCCATGCCTGAGCTGCACCCGGATGACGGCATGGACCTTGTAGCCGAAGACCGGGCAATTGACGTTGATGGTGTAGCGCTGAAGGATGCCCATGTCCTCCAGCCGTTCCACCCTGTTCCTGACGGCCTGCCCGGTGAGGAAGACCCGCGCGCCCAGTTCCTTCATGGTGATGCGCGCGTTCTTCCTGAGTTCTTCGACGATCCTCACATCCGTTGCATCTATCTTGGTCTTCATACGGCCTCCGCTCTGCCCCGCCATCTTCCCGGATAAACAGGCCAAAAGCAAATCTCCGTCCTCCTGACGGCAAGACGGCATCTTTGCCCTCCGCTTTTCCTGCCCGTCTTCCGCCCCTTCCGCAGCACAGTCCGCTTTCGTTGCCACATGACGGCAGGCGGCCTCCCCGGCCGCGAAGGCGACCCGTTACCCGCCTATCCCGGCAGCGGGCATGAAAAAAGCCCGGCGGACAGGGCATGCCTGTCTGCCGGGCTCGATGAGGCGGACGGATCGTCGCTGCTAGTAAGCGTGCTCGTCCTTCAGGTCTTCAGCGCTCAGGCTGTGGGAGAACAGGCGGTAGACCCAGAACTGGTACAGCAGCACGATGGGCACCATGACCAGAGCCACGCCCAGCATGATCTTGAGGGTCAGCTCGGACGAGGAGGCATTGAAGGCCGTCAGGGTGGCGGTGGGATCGATGGACGAGATGAGCATGCGCGGGAACATGCCCATGACGCCGAAGAAGGTCACACCGATGATGTACACGGCGCTGCACATCCAGGCCTTCCACAGCTGGCCGCGGCGCAGCATGCAGCGCACGCCCAGCAGACCGGCCAGGGCCACCACGGGCAGCAGGAGCAGCAGCGGATTGCTCCAGTAGTTGCTGAACAGGTCGGTGTTGAAGAAGGTCAGCACCAGGAAGGCCACCAGCAGGATGAGCATCACGGGCCAGAGCAGGTTGGCGCTGGCCACGGCGCGGGTCTGCAGTTCGCCCTGGCTCTTGATGGCCAGCCACAGGGAACCGTGCAGCATGAACATTACCAGGAAGAAGATGGCGCCGGCGATGCCGTAGCCGTTGACCAGGCCCATGAGCGTGCCGTGGAACACGCCTTCACCGTCGATGGGGATGCCCATGAACAGGTTGGCGAAGGTCACGCCCAGCAGCAGGGAGGGCACCAGGTTGGACAGGAAGTGGACCAGATCCCAGAAGCCGCGCCACACGCCGCTTTCCACCTTGCCGCGGAACTCGAAGGACACGGCGCGGAAGATCAGGGCGAACAGCAGGATCAGCAGGGGAGCGTACAGGGCGCTGAACATCACGGCATAGACCTTGGGGAAGGCCGCGAAGGTCACGCCGCCGGCGGAGATCAGCCACACTTCGTTGCCGTCCCAGAAGGGACCGGCAGCGTTGTACATGATGCGGCGTTCTTCCTCATTGCTGCCGATGAAGGGCAGCAGGCTGCCCAGACCCAGGTCGAAGCCGTCCAGGACGAAATACACGGCCCAGAGCAGCGCCCACAGGATGAACCAGATTACTTGCAAGGTTTCCAGCATGACTTAGTCCTCCTGCCCCTGCGGGCCCTTGATGGCGTACTTGCGCAGCAGGAAAATGTCCAGAAGGCCCAGCACGCTGTAAACGATGATGAAGGCCAGCAGCGACGTGGACACATGCTCGGCGGGCACCGGCGACACGGCGTCGCTGGTGCGCATCAGACCGTAGACGATCCAGGGCTGACGGCCCATTTCCGCCACCAGCCAGCCCATGGCGATGCTGATGTAGGGCAGCGGGATGCACCACACCAGGGCACGCATGAGCGTGGGGTTGATGGTCTCGCGGTTACGCTGCAGCGTGGCCCAGGCGGCCAGGGCCAGGAAGATGACACCAAAGAAGATCATGGCGCGGAAGCCCCAGAACACGGGCGTGACCGGCGGACGGTCTTCCTTGGGGAAGTCCTTGAGGCCCTTCACTTCGGCATCGGCGTCGCCGTAGGAGATCCAGCTCAGCAGGCCGGGGATGCCGATGGCTTCCACGGAGTTGGTCTCGTTGGCTTCGTCCGGCACCACGGCCAGATAGAAGGGAGCGTTCTTGGTGGTCTCCCAGTGGGATTCCATGGCGGCCAGCTTGGCGGGCTGCAGTTCGGACACCACCTTGCCCTGGATGTCGCCGCTCAGGGCGAGAGCCAGCACCAGCACCAGACAAATGGGAGCGGTCATGCGGAAGGAGCGGCGGAAGAATTCCACGTTGCTCTTGCGCAGCAGGTGCCAGGAAGACACGCCCAGCACGAAGAAGCAGGACAGCGTCCAGGCGGAGAGCAGGGTGTGGGCGTACATGCCCCAGGCGTAGGGGTTGGTGACCACGGCCATGAAGTCGGCCAGTTCGGCGCGGCCGTTCTGGATCACATAGCCCAGCGGGTTCTGCATGAAGCCGTTGGCCAGGATGATCCACAGGGCGGACAGGTTGCCGGCCAGCACCACCAGCCAGATGGCCAGCAGATGGGTCTTCTTGCCCACGCGATGCCAGCCGAAATGCCAGACAGCCAGGAACGTGGACTCCAGGAAGAAGGCCACAGTGGCTTCGATGGCCAGCAGGGAGCCGAAGATGTCGCCCACGTATTCCGAATACCGGGCCCAGTTGGTCCCGAACTGGAATTCCAGGGTGATGCCCGTCACCACGCCCAGGGTGAAGTTGATGATGAAAAGTTTGCCCCAGAACTTGGCATGCTTGCGCCAGACCTCATCCCCGGTGCGCACATAGCGGGTCTCCATCAGCGCGATGAGCAGGGACAGGCCCAGCGTCAGCGGCACGAAGATGAAGTGGAAAAAGACGGCCACGGCGAACTGTAGCCGCGAAAGCAGAATGACATCATCCATAGATCGTCCTCCTTATGGAGCGATCTGCATACCGTTATCCTTAGCGAAAAGCAAGACAAAGTTTAGGCCCTGCAAGGCCTTGACGGCTGATTGGGAAAGATTACTTATTCCCCAGCAAGTATCCATGGAGGTTGTCATCATGCCGGAAAATACGGCTCAATCCTGTGAATTTCGCGCCGAAGTGCGCAAAGTGCTGAGCATTCTCACCAATTCTCTGTATACCAATCGCGAGATCTTTCTCCGCGAGCTCATCTCCAACGCTTCCGACGCCCTGGACAAACTGCGCTTCCGCAGCAACCGGGGCGAGACCCCGCGCCATGACGACCTGCCGCTGGAGATCCGCATCAGCCTCGACAAGGACGCCAAGACCCTGACCATCGAGGACACCGGCCTGGGCATGACCGCCGCCGAACTGGCCGAGAACCTGGGCACCATCGCCAAATCCGGCACCGAGGCCTTCCGCGCCCAGCTGGCTGCCGAGGAAGCCAAGGCCGACGGCGAAAAAGCCGATGCCGCCAACATCATCGGCCGCTTCGGCGTGGGCTTCTATTCCGTGTTCATGGTGGCCGAAAAGGTGGACGTGACCTCGCGCCCGGCCTTCGGCGATGACGACAGCGCCGCCACCTGGACCAGCGACGGCCTGGGCACCTACACCGTGGCCCCCGCCGGTGACGACGCCCCGCAGCGCGGCACGCGCATCGTGGCCCACCTCAAGGAAGACGCCGCGGAGTTCCTCGAAAAGTTCCGCGTGGAATCCGTCATCCGCAAGCATTCGGCCTTCGTGCCCTTCCCCGTGCTGGTGGACGGCGAGCAGGTCAACACCCAGCCCGCCCTGTGGCGCGAGCCCAAGTCCTCCGTCACCAAGGAACAGTACGATGCCTTCTACCAGGCCCTGACCTATGACAGCAAGGCGCCGCTGGACGTGCTGCACATCTCCGTGGACGCGCCCGTGCAGTTCAACGCCCTGCTCTACATCCCCGACGCGCGTCAGGACCTCTTCGGCCTCGACCGTGATTTCTGGGGCCTGGATCTCTACGCCAGCCGCGTGCTCATCCAGCACCGCAACAAGGAACTGATCCCCGACTGGCTGGCCTTCCTCAAGGGCGTGGTGGACACCGAGGACCTGCCCCTCAACATCTCCCGCGAGACCCTTCAGGAAAACGTGGTCCTGCGCAAGATCAACCAGACCATCATCAAGCAGACCCTGAGCCACCTGGAAAAGCTGGCCGCCAAGGATGCCGGGAAGTACGCCGCCTTCTGGCGCCTGCACGGCCGCATCTTCAAGCTCTCCTACCAGGACTTCGCCAACCGCGAACGCATCGCCGGTCTGCTGCGCTTCAACACCTCGGCCCTGGACGACGGCGAAGCCCTCTCCAGCCTGGACGAATACATGTCCCGCGCTCCCGAAGGCCAGAAGACCTTCTGGTACGTCTCCGCGCCCAACCGTGAGGCCGCCCGCCTGAGCCCGCACCTGGAACGCTTCACCCGCAAGGGCATCGAAGTGCTCTTCCTCTACGAGCCCGTGGACGAGTTCGTCATGGAAGGCATGGGCAAGTACAAGGACTGGGAATTCAAGGCCATCGAGAACGCCGCCGATGACGCCCTGGACGCCTTCGCCGACAAGGCCGACAGCGAAAAGCCCGCCGCCGCGCCCCTTTCCGACGACGACAACGCCAGCTTCGACAAGCTGCTGGAACGCATCAAGGAAATCCTGGGCGAACGCGTGGCCGACGTGCGCGTCTCCCACCGCCTGGCCGACAGCCCGGCCGTGCTGGTCTCGCCCGACGGCATGACCTCGTCCATGGAAAAACTCATGCGCGCCATGCAAAAGGACGACTCCCTGCCCGTCAAGGTGCTGGAAGTCAACCGCGACCACGTGCTGCTGCGCAGCCTGCTCAAGATGTTCAAGGCCGATCCCCAGGACAAGACCCTGGCCGGCATGGTGGAGAACCTCTTCGACGCCTGCATGCTCCAGGAAGGCTACCTGCGCGATGCCCAGATGCTGGCCGGCCGCAGCAGCCATCTGCTGGAACAGGCCGCGGCCTGGTACGTGGAAGTGAAAAAGCTGTAACCCGCCGACGACACACCCCGCCCGCCGGCAGGACACCGGCGGACGTTCCTCCTCGCAGGATGTCCGGCCCCGCTCAGGGGCCGGGCATCCCCCCGTACCGGGGATCGCCGCAGGCCTTGCGCCTGCGGCGATTTTGCTGTCATCCCCCCTGCTCCGGCCGCCGCATCCATAAAAAGGGGACTCGCCCTGCCCTGCGGCTGCGGCACTTCGTCGACGATTCGCCGCCGTCCCGCCTTCCTGCCGTAAAGTTGGGGCGTCAGGACTTGACAAGCGCGTCCGTGCATTGTATGTGTTGCCGCTCTACGGCATTCATGCGCTGCCTGTCCGTCTTGGGCAGGCAGTGAAACTTTGGAGGAAACTATGCCTACTATCAACCAGCTCATCCGCATCGAGCGGACTGCGGTGGTGAAGCGCAAGAAGACCCCGGCCCTGCAGGCTTGCCCCCAGCGCCGCGGCGTGTGCACCCGTGTGTACACCACCACCCCCAAGAAGCCTAACTCCGCTCTGCGTAAGGTCGCCCGTGTGCGCCTGACCAACGGCATCGAAGTGACGGCCTACATCCCCGGCGAAGGCCACAACCTGCAGGAACACTCCGTGGTGCTCATCCGCGGCGGTCGTGTGAAAGACTTGCCCGGTGTCCGTTACCACATCGTGCGCGGCACCCTGGATACCTCCGGTGTGGCCGACCGTCGCAAGAGCCGTTCCAAGTACGGCGCCAAGCGTCCCAAATAGGTTATTTTTTGCTAACTCCGGCGTACGTCATGCAACGCACCCAGGCTGCCCTCTCACGGCGCGCCGGGGCGCTGCGGGGCTGGTGACGCCGAAACACAGAGATTCTCAAGGAGAATATCATGCCCCGTAAAGGTCCTGTCCCGAAGAGGGAAGTGCTGCCCGATCCGCTGTACAACAGCCGTCTGGTCACCAAGTTCGTGAACCGTCTCATGTACGACGGCAAGAAGGGCGCTGCTGAAAAGATTTTCTACAGCTCGCTGGAAACCCTGGGCGAAAAGACCGGTGAAGAACCCATGCGCGCCTTTGAAAAGGCCCTGGACAACGTCAAGCCCCATCTGGAAGTCAAGGCCCGCCGCGTGGGCGGTGCTACCTACCAGGTGCCCATGGAAGTCCGTCCCGAACGTCAGATTTCCCTGTCCATCCGCTGGCTGATCAACTATGCCCGTTCGCGCGGCGAAAAGGGCATGACCTCCAAGCTTTCCGCTGAACTGCTGGACGCCTACAACGGTCGCGGCGGCGCGGTGAAAAAGCGCGAAGATACCCACCGTATGGCCGAAGCCAACAAGGCTTTCGCCCACTACCGCTGGTAAGCTCGATTCCGAGTGACTGCTGCCGCGCCCGCAAGGGCGCGGCGCTTTTCCCCCCGCCCCACTGCCCCTTTTCTGGAGGATAACGTGTCCCGCACCACCCCCGTAGACAAACAGCGCAATATCGGCATCATGGCCCATATTGACGCCGGCAAAACCACCACCACCGAACGCATCCTTTTCTACACCGGTGTTTCCCACAAGATCGGCGAAACCCACGACGGTGAGTCCACCATGGACTGGATGGAACAGGAACAGGAGCGCGGCATCACCATCACCTCCGCCGCCACCACCTGCTTCTGGAAGGACTGCCGCATCAACATCATCGACACCCCCGGCCACGTGGACTTCACCATCGAAGTGGAACGTTCCCTGCGCGTGCTGGACGGTGCCGTGTGCGTGTTCGACGCCGTGGCCGGCGTTGAGCCCCAGTCCGAAACCGTGTGGCGTCAGGCCGACCGCTACCACGTGCCCCGCATCTGCTTCGTGAACAAGATGGACCGCATCGGTGCCAACTTCTTCCGCTGCGTGGGCATGATCCACGAACGCCTGGGCGCCAAGGCCGTGCCCCTGCAGCTGCCCATCGGCGCTGAAGACAAGTTCGAAGGCGTCGTGGACCTCATCGAAGGCAAGGCCCACCGCTTCGACAAGTCCTCCAAGGGCGCCCAGTTCACCGAAGAAGACGTGCCCGCCGAACTGAAGGACCTGTACGAAGAAAAGCGCCACGAACTCATCGAAGCCGTGGCCGAAGAAGATGAAGCCCTGCTGGAAAAGTACCTGGGCGGCGAAGATCTGACCCGCGAAGAGATCATTTCCTGCATCCGCAAGGCCACCATCGCCCGCAACATCGTGCCCGTGCTCTGCGGTTCCGCTTTCCGCAACATGGGCGTGCAGCCCCTGCTGGACGCCGTGGTGGACTACCTGCCCTCCCCCGTGGACATCGCCGTCATGACCGGCCATGAGCCCGGCAACGAAGAACACCTGATCGAATGCCCCTGCGACGACAAGGAACCCCTTGCCGGCCTGGTGTTCAAGCTGTTCTCCGACCCCTTCATCGGTCACCTGTCCTTCTTCCGCATCTACTCCGGCTGCCTGGAATCCGGTACCAGCGTGTACAACGCCAACACCGGCAAGAAGGAACGCATCGGCCGTATCCTGAAGATGCACGCCAACAAGCGTGAAGACATCAAGTGGGCCGGCGCCGGTGACATCGTGGCTCTGGTGGGCCTGAAGAACGCCTCCACCGGTGACACCCTGTGCGACGAAAAGCGCCCGGTGATCCTGGAATCCCTGAACATCCCCGAGCCCGTCATCGAAGTGGCCATCGAGCCCAAGACCAAGGCCGACCGTGATGCTCTGTCCGCCGCTCTGAACAAGCTGGCCAAGGAAGACCCCTCCTTCCGCGTCAAGGGCGACGAAGAAACCAACCAGACCCTGATCGCCGGCATGGGCGAACTGCATCTGGAAATCATCGTTGACCGCCTGACCCGCGAATTCAACGTCAACGCCAACGTGGGCAAGCCCCAGGTGGCCTACCGCGAAACCATCTCCAAGCCTGCCAAGACCGACATGAAGCATGCCAAGCAGTCTGGTGGTCGCGGTCAGTACGGTCACTGCGTGATCGAGGTGGAACCCAACCCGGGCAAGGGTTACGAGTTCATCAACTCCATCACCGGCGGCGTGATCCCCAAGGAATACATCCCCGCCATCGACAAGGGTATCCAGGATGCCATGAAGTCCGGCGTGCTGGCCGGCTTCCCCTGCGTGGACCTGAAGGTCAACCTGGTCTTCGGTAGCTACCACGAAGTGGACTCCTCCGAACAGGCCTTCTACGTGGCCGGTTCCATGGCCATCAAGGACGCCATGCAGAAGGCCGGCCCGGTCCTGCTGGAACCCATCATGGACGTGGAAGTGGTCACCCCCGAAGAATACCTCGGCGACGTGATGGGCGACCTCAACGGCCGTCGTGGTCGCGTGCAGAGCATGGAAGCCCGCGCCGGCGGTGCTCAGAGCGTGCGTGCCCAGGTGCCCCTGGCCTCCATGTTCGGTTACGCCACCGACCTGCGCTCCCGTACCCAGGGCCGCGCTACCTTCACCATGCAGTTCGATCACTACGAGCGTGTGCCCCAGGCTATCGCCGACGAGATCCAGAAGAGCAAAAACTAGCGTCCTGAACGTCCGTTCCCACAAAGACCGGACAGCGCTGGTTGCTTGATATGACGGCGGGGATTTTGCAAGGCAAGATCCCCGCCTTTTTTTCATCGTTTTCCTCCCGGAAGCCCATGACCGGAAAGGATGTTCCCATGAGCGATACGCGCAACGACCTGCCCCTCGGCTTCTCCGCCGGGGCCGCTGCCGCCGGTTTCAAAAAAGCCGGCCGCGACGACCTGGGGCTGATTGTTTCCGACCGTCCCGCCGTACTGGCGGGCCTGTTCACCACCAATGCCTTCAAGGCCGCCCCCGTGCAGGTCTGCCAGCAGACCCTGCGCGAGTACGGCACCTGCCGCGCCGTGATGGCCAACTCCGGCCAGGCCAATGCCTGCACCGGCGACGAAGGCCTGGAGAATTGCCTCGAGACCCGACGCATGGTCGCCGCCCTCACCGGGCTGGCCCCGCATGAGATCATGCCCATGTCCACCGGCGTCATCGGCGACCAGCTCAAGATGGACCGCTGGCGCGAGGCCGTGCCCTCCCTGGTGGAAAGCCTGGGCAGCCGCGATGCCGAAGGCTTTACCCGCGCGTTCATGACCACCGACGCCTTTCCCAAGTTCGCCAGCATCACCGTGCCCCTGTCCGGCGGCACCGTGCGCCTTACCGGCATGGCCAAGGGCGCTGGCATGATCTGCCCCAACATGGCCACCATGCTGGCCGTCATGCTCACCGACGCCGATGTGGACCGCGAGACCTGGCAGGCCATGTTCGCCCGCGCCGTGGACAAGACCTTCAACCGCGTCAGCGTGGACGGCGACACCTCCACCAACGACACCATCCTCGGCCTGGCCAACGGCGCTTCCGGCATCCGTGCCGAAGGTGAGGACGCCGCCCTGCTGGAAAAGGGCCTTACCGACATCCTGGGCCAGATCTCCTACATGCTGGTCAAGGACGGCGAAGGTGCCAGCAAGGTCATGCACATCACCGTGAGCGGCGCCGCCTCCGATGAGGACGCCTGCCGCATCGCCCGCACCGTGGGCCATTCCCAGCTGGTCAAGACAGCCATCTACGGCCAGGACGCCAACTGGGGCCGCATCGTGGCCGCTGTGGGCCGCAGCGGGGCCCAGGTGGACCCCAGCCGCGTGCGCCTGGTGCTCTGCGGCATCGAGCGTTTCCGCGACGGCCAGCCCGTCAACGGCGACAAGGAAGCCGAGCTTTCCGAGCTGCTCAAGGCCACCGACATCCCGGTGGAGATCCATATGGGTCTGGGCGACGGCTGCTACGATCTGCGCGCCTCCGACCTCGGCCACGAATACGTCAGCCTCAACGCCGATTACCGCTCGTAAGCGAGAAAGTTTTTTTATGAGGGGGGAAGGAGGCCCTTTGCCAGCGCCAAAAGGGCCTCCTTCCCCCCTCAAACTCCCCCCTTCCTCCCCAAACGCGCTTTATCAGGGAGAGGCGGAGAAACACGGCATCGCCGTGCTTCCCCGCCTCTCCTTTTCTGTCGCAGGGACATCTATTTCTCCGGCCATTCCTGCCGCCCTTCCCCAGCTTCCTCCCCGCCAATCGGGCTTGCCGTACAAGCGATCCTCCTATACTGCTAGGCAGCAGCCTCTCCGTCTTCCCTGCTTCGGACATCCTGACTTTTTCCCACCTCTTGCCACTTTGCTGACGCATGCTTATCTACAGTGAGCGAATCCCTACCTCGCACATCAAGGAGATACCATGACCAGCCAGATCAAGACCGTGCTGCTTCTCGCCCTGCTTTCCGCCATCATCATCGGCCTGGGCGGCATCATGGGCGGCCGCACCGGCATCATCATCGCCTTCGTGATCGCCATGATCATGAACGTGGGTTCCTACTGGTATTCGGACAAGATCGTGCTCTCCATGTACCAGGCCCGCGAGCTGTCCGAAGACGAAGCCCCCATGTTGCACCGCATGGTGGCCGAGCTTTCCGCCAATGCCGGCATCCCCAAGCCCCGCGTCTGTGTCATCCCCGAAGACGCGCCCAACGCCTTCGCCACCGGCCGCGACCCCGAGCACGGTGTGGTGGCCGTCACCGACGGCATCATGCGCATCCTCAGCCCCGAAGAGCTGCGCGGCGTCATCGCCCACGAGATCGGCCACATCGCCAACCGTGACATCCTGATCCAGACCATCGCCGGTGTGCTGGCCTCGGTCATCGTCAGCATCGCCAACTTCATGCAGTTCGCCGCCATCTTCGGCGGCAGCAGCAATGACGAGGAAGGCGGCACCAACCCCATCGCCGCGTTCCTGCTGGCCATCCTGGCCCCCATCGCCGCCAGCATCATCCAGATGGCCATCTCCCGCTCGCGTGAGTACCTGGCCGACGAGACCGGCGCCCGCATCTGCGGCCAGCCCCTGGCCCTGGCCGGTGCCCTGCACAAGCTGGGCGTGGCCAGCGGACAGATCCCCATGCAGAACGGCAACCCCAGCACCGAGCAGATGTTCATCGTCTCGCCGCTGTTCGGCTTCGGCGGCGGCAGCATGGCCAACCTGTTCAGCACGCACCCGCCGCTGGAAGAACGCATCGCCCGTCTGCAGGAGATGAGCCGTCAGGCCCGCTAACGGCCATCCCCGCCTCTCCGGCATACGAACCTTTTGACAAAAAAGCGGGCTTGGTGTGTAGTCAGCAATGACGCCACCTGCCCGCTTTTGTCGTGCCCGGGGGCGAATCTGATGCCGGTACGCCCGGCAGGAGAATGACATGAAACGTTTCCCCGTGATCCTTGCCCCCGCCCTGCTTGGGTCCCTTCTGATGCTGGGCGGCTGTGCCACCACAGGCCCCAATACGGCCCCCCTGCCGCCCGATCGTGACTGCCAGGAAGTCTACACCGTGGCTCCGGGCAATTACATCATCGACATCGCGGGCGGCTCCATGGTCGTCCTCGACCCGGCCGTGCAGGACTTCCCCCTGTTCTGCTCGCCCGAAGAAGCCCGTGCCGGTCTGAAGACCGCCATGGACAACGGTGCCCTGCCCGCCGGGGACTGGCGCATCTACCGCCTCAACGGCACCCTGCAGGAGATCGGCCAGCAGCCCGAACCCGGCCATTACAGCCTGGCCCGCATGGCCCGTCTGGTGGACTGGGTGAGCAAGGCCGAAACGGAAGACCCGGACAAGAAATAGCCTGTCCCCCTACCGGAGCAGCCCTGCACAAGGTCCCATGCCGTCACAGGCCTGGCGGACTTCCTTTGTGCCTCAATGCAAACAGCCAAAGCGCTCCCTCCTTGAAGGACGGAGCGCTTTTTTATGACCAGCACGGGCGGCATCGAACACCGGCCCCCCCTTCCCCAGTCCATCCCGCATCCCCTCCCCCCTTCCTGACGCCCTACGCCCTTCCTGACGCCCTACGCCCTTCCTGACGCCCTACGCCCTTCCTGACGCCCTACGCCCTTCCTGACGCCCTACGCCCTTCCTGACGCCC
>NZ_JBNPKS010000015.1:0-64828 GCF_050313065.1 Desulfovibrio sp. SGI.230
ACAGCTGATTTTCTATTCTTTTTGGGGTGGGTCAAGGATGAAAACATATGCAGAAACTTGGAGAACGCATCCGTCATGCACGGGGCAGAATGTCCCAGGAGGCTTTTGCCGGCCTGCTGGGCATCAGCAAGGGCGCTCTGGGCGGTTATGAACGTGGGGAAAATTGTCCCAATGCTGATGTTATCTTAACTATTTGTAATAAATGTAAAATCAATGTATCCTGGCTGATGTCTGGAGCCGGGGCCATGCATGCCCCGGACAACATTGATGAGGACGGCCAGCCGGAAAACAGACCTGCCCCCCTGGAAGACGGAAGCCGGACGGCCGGAGAATTGTCCTGCCAGATGGCGCCCGGCCAGGATTGCAAGGCAGAGAACAACGCCTTGCGGGCCCATTGCCGCTGGTTGCAGGAGCGCCTGGACCAGCTGGAAGCGGAGCGCCGGGATCTGAACAGGGAAAACAGGCTGTTATGGCAAAAAAATGCCGATCTTGGCGAACGGCTTGCCCGCCTGGAACAGTCACAGGAGATGGCCCGCGTGAACGCCCGTGCATCGGGAGAAGACACGACGGCAGCCCTGACTGTTTCCCGCCACGGCATGCGCTGCAACCGTCTGCAGGAAAGCTGCAAGACGGACAGGACCTAGGCAGAAGATCCTTCTGTCATGCGGCCGTTGCTGCAGGCATGCCCGCTTTCCTGCATGCCTGCTCACGGACAGGGCCTGCCCCATGCTCTTGACGGGACAGGCAGATATCGTACTCTGTCAGGGCTTAAACTGATTGCTTGAAATATGATAAGAAATATGTAAATATACTCTTTATGAGCAGATTATGCACAATAGGTGAAGCAGCGCGATTGCTTGGAGTATCCATTCCCACCCTTCGCAGATGGGAAGAGAGCGGAAAACTGGTTCCCGAGCGTACAGCCGGCAAACACCGTCGATATGACATCACAAAACTCAAGCCCGAGCTGGCGATCGCAGATACGACCCGTACGACCATTGCCTATGCCCGGGTCTCCAGTCATGACCAGCGGGAAGATCTTGAGCGGCAGAAGCAGGTGCTCGAACTCTACTGTGCACAACACGGCTGGAACTTTACGCTGCTTTCCGATCTCGGTTCAGGAATGAACTACCACAAAAAAGGATTGCGCCGTCTATTGGATGCCATCCTTTCCGGGGATGTCGGACGGCTGGTCATAACCCATAAAGACCGGCTGCTCAGATTCGGTGCTGAGCTCGTATTCGCCATCTGCGAAGCAAAAAATGTTGAAGTCGTCATCCTCAACCAGGGGGAGGAATGCTCTTTTGAAGAAGATCTTGCCAAAGACGTCCTGGAGATCATCACGGTCTTTTCCGCCCGGCTCTACGGCAGTCGATCCCATAAAAACAAAAAGCTTCTTGAAGACGTCAAAAAAGCAGTCGAGGATAATGCCCTGTGCTGATGGCCCACAAGATAGCCCTTGACCTCAACAATCATCAGCGGACGTACATGCTGCGTGCGACTGGTGTTGCCCGGTTCGCGTATAACTGGGCTCTTGAACAATGGGGCATCCAGTACAGGGCATGGCGCGAAGACGACACGCTTCCAAAGCCTTCCCAGTTTTCCCTCCGCAAACAGCTGAACGAGATCAAAAAGGAAAGCTTCCCCTGGATGCTCGAGGTGACGAAGTGTGCCCCTCAACTGGCGATCATCCAGCTTGGAGAAGCCTTCAAGAACTTCTTCGCGCATCGTGCCGCCTATCCGAAATTCAGGAAGAAGGGCGTGCACGACAGGTTCAGCATCTCCAATGACCAGTTCGCCGTTCAGGGAAAACGCATACGGATCCCCAAGCTTGGATGGGTCAGGATGCGTGAGGCTTTGCGATTTTCAGGAAAGCTCGTATCGATCACTGTTTCCCGCATGGCCGACAGATGGTTCGTGAGCATCACGGTGGATACGGAAGACAGACGACAGCAGCACAACGAGAACCAAGAAGCTGTTGGTGTCGATCTTGGGGTATCCGCCCTTGCGACGCTCTCCACCGGGGAAGTGGTACAGGGGCCGAAAGCTTACAGCAAGCTTGTCAAAAGGCTCGTGCGACTCTCACGAAGTCTTTCGCGAAAAGCGCGTGGGTCGAACAATCGTGAAAAAGCACGACGGAAGCTCGCCAGGCTCCATGCCAGGATCGCCAATATCAGGCAGGAAGGACTGCACCAGCTTACGACATCGCTTGCCAGAAGGTTCTCCATCATAGGCATCGAGGATCTGAATGTACGCGGGATGCTGAGAAACAGACGTTTATCCAGATCCATAGCAGATGGCGCCTTTTATGAGTTCCGTCGGCAGCTGGAATATAAAAGCGGCATATATGGCGGGACAGTTGTTGTGGCCGACCGCTGGTTCGCCAGCAGCAAAACATGTTCCGACTGTGGTCACCGGCTGGAAGCCTTGCCTCTGTCCATGCGTCATTGGGTATGCCCCGAATGCGGGACATACCATGATCGTGACGTCAATGCTGCCATCAATTTAAGAAACAATGCCGTGAGTTCCACGGTGTAAGCCTGTGGAGAGGAAGGCTCTGGCTTTCTTTTCGGAGAAAGTGAAACCGGCCTCGATGAAGCAGGAAGTTAGCATTGAATCTATTTGTCTAGTTATGAATAGATTTAAGTAGGTATAACAGAACGGCAAGACCTGACATCTGGAGCGCGCATGAACAGCAGTTATCCTCTGGTATTTTCCGTCACCTCGGGCAAGGGGGGCGTGGGCAAGACCAATATCTCGGTCAATCTGGCCCTGACCCTGGCGGCGCGCGGCAAGCGCGTGCTGCTTCTGGACGCCGACCTGGGACTGGCCAACGTGGACGTGCTGCTGGGCCTGCATCCCGAAAAGAACATCTTCCACCTGTTCCATGAGGGGGCGTCCCTGCGGGACATCCTGCTGCCCACGGAATACGGCTTCTCCATCCTGCCCGCCTCGTCGGGTGTCAGCGAGATGCTGGCGCTCAATCCGGGGCAGAAGCTGGAGCTGCTGGATGCCATGGACGAGCTGGAGGACGATCTGGATTTCCTCATCGTGGACACGGGCGCGGGCATCAACGACAGCGTGCTCTATTTCAATGTGGCGGCGCAGGAACGCCTCCTCGTCCTGACCCCGGAACCCACCTCCCTGACGGACGCCTATGCCCTGATCAAGGTGCTGAAGACGCAGCACGGCGTGGACCGCTTCCAGGTCTGCGTGAACATGGCGCAGGACATGAAGAGCGCCCGCGAGATGTTCGTGCGGCTCACGGACGTCTGCGACCACTTCCTGGGCGGGGTCTCTTTGGATCTGGCCGGTGTGCTGCCCCGCGACCCCGGCGTGCACGAGGCCGTGGTGCGCCAGCAGCCCTTCTGCCGCTGCCTGCCGGAAAGCCCGGTCTGCCGGGGGCTGGAAAAGATGGCGGACACCATCCTGCGCTGGGAGCCCGCTCCCAGTGCCGACGGCAACATCAAATTCTTCTGGAAAAAACTGCTCTACCGCTGAGACGTCCCTTGCGGGGACGGATGGCGGCCGGACGGAAGGCCATAAAAAAAACGGCGTCGAAAGACGCCGTTTTTTGTTGTGCATGAGCTGTCCCCGGGCTGCGGGGCAGGGGGCCGTCCTTACTTCACGGTCACCAGCTCGTAATCCACGTTGCCGATGCCGATCTTCCGGGCATGCTCGATCTGGCTGCGCCAGTTGGTCTTGGGATGGATATCGGTGAAGTGGTCGTTGTGCTCGTGGGCGCACTGGCCCAGCACGCTGGTGCTGATGGCGGGCGCGGCGTTGACCGCGTCGATACAGGCGTGGTCCAGGGCCACGGGGTCGAAGCCGGCGAACATGCCGATGTCGGGCACCACGGCGGCGTCGTTCTCGGCGTGGCAGTCGCAGTAGGGCGAGACCTGGTTGACGATGCTCACATGGAAGTGCGGGCGGTTCTGGATGACGGCCTTGGTGTATTCGGCCATGCGCTCGTTGAGGATGGTGCTCTCGGCGTCGAAGGTGTTGCTGATGGCGTCGAAGTTGCACACGCCGATGCAGCGGCCGCAGCCGGCGCACAGGTCATGGTCGATGCGGGCCTTGTGGTCTTCGCCGATGCTGATGGCCGACTGGGCGCAGTAGTGCGTACAGGTCTTGCAGCCGCGGCACTTTTCGGCGTCGATGCCGGGCTTGCCGATGCTGTGCATGGCCATCTTGCCCGCACGGCTGCCGCAGCCCATGCCGATGTTCTTGATGGCGCCGCCGAAGCCGGTCAGCTCGTGGCCCTTGAAGTGGGTCAGGCTGATGAAGATGTCGGCGTCCATGATGGCGCGGCCGATGAAGGCGCTCTGGAAGTGGTCACAGCCTTCCAGGGGCACTTCCATCTCGTCGGTGCCCTTGAGGCCGTCGGCGATGATCATCTGGCAGCCGGTGCTCAGGGGCGAGAAGCCGTTTTCCTGCGCGGCGGCCAGGTGTTCCAGGGCGTGCTTGCGGCGGCCCACATACAGGGTGTTGCAGTCGGTCAGGAAGGGGCGCCCGCCCAGGGAGGTCACCTTGTCGGCCACCACCTTGGCAAAGTTGGGACGCAGGAAGGACAGGTTGCCCGGCTCACCGAAATGGATCTTGATGGCCACGAACTTGCTGTCCATGTCGATGCTGTCGATGCCGGCCTTTTCGATCAGTTTTTTCAGCTTGTCCAGCAGGCCGGTGCCCACGGGGCAGCGCATGTCGGTGAAATAGACTTTGGAAGCGCTCATTGTCGTCTGTTCTCCAGCGTAGAGGTGTTGAGCGCCGCCCCGGAGGACGGCGCGGACGTTCGGATGTTACAGGCCGTACTGGCGGCCCAGGGAAAAGGCCTTGCCCAGCGGCTCGCCCACGCGGCAGTACTGTTTCTGACCGCCGTCGTAGAGCAGGGGATCGATGCGGTACATGTCGGGCTGGCCGCTTTCGTTGAGGCAGTCGCTCTCGATGCCCACGTTGAGGATGCGGCCCACGAACTGGGTATGGCTGCCCAGTTCCAGCGTGGCCTGCAGTTCGCATTCCAGCACCAGCGGGCACTCGTCCACATAGGGGGCATCCACCACCTTGCTGCGCACGGCGGTCAGGCCGGTGGCGGAGAATTTGTCCTCCCTGGCACCGGAGACCATGCCCGCAAAGTCCACCATGGCGGCCTGGGCCGCCGAGGGCACGCAGACCGTGAACGCCTTGCGCGCCACGATGGCCTTGTGCGTCCAGCGTTCGGGCCGCACGGAGACGGCGATGCAGGGCGGGTTGGAGCAGCAGATGCCGCCCCAGGCGGCGGTCATGATATTGGCTTTGCCTTCTTCATCATAGGCGGCCACCAGAAAGGCCGGCATGGGGTAGGCCAGGGTGACGGGACCAAGAGCTTTTTTCATGGTGTGACCTCCTTGTCATGCATGATGTGTTCCGCGCAACCGCTTGTGAAGGATGGCTGTATAGCATCGCCTGCGGCCTGTAGCAACATGTGGGGAGTAACATGTTTGCTGCAAAGGTGTCATTGTCTTTTCCTCTCGACATGCATCGCCGGGAGGGCCGCGGGGCTAGCCGTCCTCCAGGGGTTGCAGGGCGTGGTGCAGGCGCGGCAGCCGGCGCACGCCCGCCAGCAGGATGCCCAGGGCCACGCAGGGGGCGGCCGCCAGGGCCAGGAAGGCGGGGCCGTAGCCCAGCAGATGGGCCACCAGCCCGCCGTAGGAGGCGCTGCACGAAGCGCCGATGCCCTGCAGGGTCATGATGACGCCCAGGCCCAGGTTGACGTGGCCGGTGCCGTTGAGCAGCCGGGCGGCAAGGCCGGGCGTGACCACGCCCAGGATGCCCGCGCCCACGCCGTCCAGCATCTGGACGGGGATGATGCTCCACGGGCTGTGCCAGAAGCCCGCGATGCAGCCGCGCAGGGGCAGGGCCAGCAGCGCGCACCAGAGCAGGATGCCGTAGCCGCGCCTGCGGGCCAGACGGGCGGCCCAGAGGGCCACGAGGATCATGGTGCCCTGGGCGATGACCACGGTGGCGGCGGTATAGGCCGCGCCGTTGATGGCGAAGCGGGCCACGGCGGACTGGCCCAGCAGGGGCAGCATGTGGGCGTTGCCCAGATGGAAAAAGAGCATGACCAGCCCCACGCAGAGCACGGGCAGGGCCGCGGGGCCGTGCCAGAGGGCCGCGCGCTGTGCGGGCGTGGCGTGTTCCGCTTCAGGGGCGAGCCCCCGCGCCTGGGCATGGTCGATGTCGCGGGGCGCGATGCCGTGCAGGGCATAAAGGCTGAGGAGCAGCATGCCGCTCATGACCACGAAGACGCCGGGCACTCCGTACCAGTAGCCGATGGCCCCGCCCAGCATGGCGGAAAGGCCGTTGCCCGCGTGGTTCCAGGCCTCGTTGCGTCCCAGCTGGGCGGGCAGGTGGGACTGGCCCGCCAGCCCCAGGGTCAGGCCGCTGATGGTGGGGGCCATGGCGGCCGCGCAGACGGCCTGGACGATCTGGGCACCGCCCACCAGCAGGGGATGCTGGCAAAGGAAGATCAGGGCCAGGGCGGCCACGATGCCCAGCGAGGCCAGGGCCAGCAGCAGGCGCTTGCGGCGGGTGGCGTCGGCCAGGGCGCCCAGGGGCGCGGTGACGGCCATGCCCGCCAGACCGCCGATGGTCATGACGTAGCCGATGCTGTCCGGCGTCCAGCCGTGGCTTTGCAGGAAGATGCCCAGAAAGGGCCCCAGGCCGTCGCGGACGTCGGCCAGGGCGAAGCAGAGCAGGGAAAGACAGGTCAGGGAGCGCGTCTTGGTCGCCAGATCCGGCGGCAGGGAGCGAGGAGCGAAGAACGACAGGGCGGACATGCGGCCTCGGTAAAAGACTGAAGGTTGGAAAACAAAAATTGTTCCGAAAAAGTCCCGCGTTGGCAAGAGCAGGGGGCGCAGGGCGGCATGACGGGATCCGTCCGCAAAAAGGAGAGCGGCGGTGACGGGCCGGGGGACGCGCTGCCCGGGTCTCCGGCCGGTCCGTGTGCCGGCGCGCTGGCCGGAGGGGGCATTCTTTCATGCCGGGGACCCTTGCCAAAGGGGGAGGAAAAGGGATAACAGATCGCTTTTCATCAAAAATTTCTTTGTGGTTTGAGACCTTCCCCTTCAGGGAGAACAGAGCGGCTTGACAAGACGGCGAAGCCGATGGAAGCCTTTTCCGCAATTCCTTCCTTCAGGGAGGGGCGATCCGCGCGACCCCCATCCGTCGGTCGCGGAGCCAGTCGGCGGACGGGGCGACTGTGGATTGAAACATTTTCAGGAGAGGAGGCTGCTGTGGCATCTCCCTATATGGATGGTGTGCGCCGGGCCCTGCCCATCGTGCTGGGCTATGTGCCGGTGGCGTTCGCCTTTGGTGTGCTGGCCGTCAAGAGCAACATCCCGCCCGCTCTGGTGGTGGCCATGTCGGTGTTCCATTTCGCCGGTTCCGGGCAGTTCGTCTGCGCGGGGTTGTGGGGAGCCGGTGTGGGGGCCATGTCCGTCATCGTGGCGGTCTTCGTGGTCAACCTGCGCCATCTGCTCATGTCCGCCGCCATGGCCGAGCCGCTGGCGCCGCTCAAGCGCTGGCAGCGCTTTCTGTTCGGCTGCGAGATGACGGACGAGACCTTCGGCGTGCATATCACGGCCTTCCAGCGCGGCTGGAAGCTGTGCACGGCCACGCTCTTTACCTGCAACCTCACAGCCCACGCCTCGTGGGTACTGGGGACGGTCATCGGCGTGTTCTGCGGCGGCCTCGTCCATGACGTGAAGCCCCTGGGCCTGGACTATGCCCTCACGGCCATGTTCCTGGCCCTGCTGGTGCCGCAGTGCGTCAGCCGCCTGCATGTGCTGGTGGCCATCGTGACGGCCATCCTTTCCCTGAGCCTGAAGCTGGCCGGCATGGGCCAGTGGAACGTGGTGGTGGCCACGGTGCTGGGCGCCACGCTGGGCGTGATCCTGTTGCACCGCAACAAGAGCGCCCTGCCGGAAAAGAAAGAGGAGGACGCGGCATGATCTGGATACAGCAGCACGCGGAACTGCTTTTTTGCCTGGTGGGTTGCATGCTGGTGACGGTCATCCCCCGTGTGGGGCCGGTCATGTATCTGCATGCCGAGAGCCTGCCCGACCTGCTGCGCCACTGGCTCTCCTTCGTGCCCGTGGCGGTCATGGCGGCCCTGCTGGGCCCGGACGTCTTCATCTATCAGGGAGAGTTCATGCCCACGCATCACAACCTCTTCCTGATGACGGCCATCCCGGCCCTGCTGGTGGCCTGGTGGAGCAAGAGCTTTTTCGGCACCATCGCCTTTTCCATGGGCTTCGTGGCCCTGATGCGCTACCTGGGGTGGTACTGATGGCACACGAGTCCCGGCCGCACTGTCCCTTCCACCTGCGGGAGGCCCATCTTCCCCCGGCCCTGCGCAAACAGCGCAAGCCCGCGCCGCCCCTGCCGCCCCCGGCCCGCAGCGCCCGGCTGCTGGTGCGTCTGGCCGCGGAGGATACGGCCCTGTTCCGCTTTTTGCTGGAAGGCTATGACAACACGGCCTATTTCACCGTGCTGGAGCCGCGCACGGCCCTGCTCAAGCTGGTCTTTTCGCCGCACCGGGAAGAGGCCCTGCGCCGGGCCCTGGCCGAGATGGCCGAGAGCCTGGATTTTTCAGTGGAACCCTGGCCCCTGGACAGGGCCTGATACCGTTGACGGGGAGGTGCCCGGCAGGGCGGCCGTCCCCGGCGTCCCCGGCACGTCGTCTGCCCGTCACAGGCAGCGGACAGCCGGGAGACGGGAGTTTTTGCCATGGAGAAGGATGCCCCTTCAGATGCGGGGACCCGCGCGGACCAGTCCCGCCCCGCCGGGGAGGAGAGCGCCCCGGACGGACAGCTGGACGCCCTGCTGGCGACCCTGGCCGCCGCGAGCTTCGATGCGGAGCGGCAGGACGGGCCCGGCAGCCTGCGCGCCACCTGCGCCTTCCACCGTCGTGACGAGGCCTATGTGCTGCACCGCAAGGCCACGCTCTGGGCGGCGGAGACGCACGAATACGTGCAGGTCCACTGTCTGCCCCGGCTGGACATGGCCGCCTGGGAGCGCATCCGTGACGGGGCCCTGGCCTGGGGGCAGGAGCGCATCCGGCCCCACGACGAGCATATGGCCTCGTATGTGAGCGTCATCATCCTTTGTCGGACATGGCATCAGGATGCGGCGGCCGCCGTGGAGCGCTGCCGTGTCTGCAAGAGTTTCTGGCTGGGCCTGCGCGGCTGGATGCGTCTGCGCGCGCTGGCCCTCATCCTGCCTTCCGCGCCGTGGCGCGACACCGTCCCCCCCGATGCCGCCTGCGTCTGCAACAAGGCAGCCCGGGCCACCCTGCTGCCGCTGGCGCGCAGGGCGTTCCCGTCCCATTTTCCTCAAGAGCGTGCATCATGAATTCCCTGTATCTGCTCCTTGGCGGCCTGGCCCTGCTGGGGCTGGGCTATTTCGTTTACGGCGCCTGGCTGGAAAAGGTCTGGGGCGTCGATCCCTCCCGGCCCACACCGGCCCACCAGTTCCGCGACGGCGTGGACTACATGCCGTCCAAGGCTCCGGTGGTGCTGGGCCACCATTTTTCGTCCATCGCCGGGGCCGGGCCCATCAACGGCCCCATCCAGGCCGCCGTCTTCGGCTGGCTGCCCTGTTTCATCTGGGTCGTCGTCGGCGGCATCTTCTTCGGCGGCGTGCATGACTTCGGCTCCCTGTTCGCCTCCCTGCGCAACAAGGGCCGCTCCATCGGCGAGGTCATCGCCGGCAGCATCGGTCTGCGGGCCAAGCGCCTGTTCGTCATCTTTTCCTTCCTGACCCTGGTGCTGGTGGTGGGGGCCTTCGCCTCCATCGTGGCGGGCACCTTCAACGGATTCATGACCGATGCCTCGGGCGCGCTGGTCCACAACCACGTCAACGGCTCCACGGCCACCATCTCCCTGCTGTTCATCGTGCTGGCCGTGATCTTCGGCCTGCTGGTCTACCGTTTCGAGATGCCCCTGGGCAGGGCCACCCTGCTGGGCGTGGCGGGAATCGTGGGCGTCATCGCCCTGGGCCTGCGCTTCCCCCTCTACGCGGGCTACGATACCTGGATGTGGCTGCTGGGCCTGTACATCCTCGTGGCCTCGGTGACGCCCGTCTGGATCCTGCTCCAGCCCCGCGACTACCTCAGCTCTTTCCTGCTCTACGCCATGATGCTGGCCGCCGTGGTGGGCATCGTCGCCGCGCATCCGGTCATCGAGCTGCCCGCCTTCACCTCCTTCGAGGTCAACGGCCAGTATCTCTTCCCGGCCCTGTTCGTGACCGTGGCCTGCGGGGCCATCTCGGGCTTCCATTCGCTGGTGGCCTCGGGCACCACGTCCAAACAGTTGAGCAGCGAGCGTGACGCCCGCCTGGTGGGCTTTGGCTCCATGCTCATCGAAAGCGCGCTGGGCATCGCCTCGCTCATCGCCGTGGGCTACATCTTCACCCAGAACGGCCATGCCTTCACCAGCCAGACGCCCACCCAGGTGCTGGCCGACGGCCTGTCGCAGATGCTGGCCTGTGTGGGCCTGGGCAGCGAGAGCGCCCGCGGCGTCACTTACGGCCTCATCATCCTGGCCGTGTCCACCTTCTGCCTGACCTCGCTGGATACGGCCACCCGTCTGGGGCGCTACATGTTCCAGGAACTGTGGCTGGCCCCGGGCCAGAGCGTGAAGGACGTGCGCGGCTGGCGGGCCGTGCTGGTCAACAAATATGTGGCCACGCTGGTGACCGTGGGCCTGGGCATGAGCCTGGGCTTTGGCGGTTATGCCAAGATCTGGCCCCTGTTCGGTGCGGCCAACCAGCTGCTGGCCGCGCTGGCTCTGCTGGCCGTGGCCTGCTGGCTCCAGAACCTTGCCCGCCGCAACGGCATGTTCCTGCTGCCCATGCTCTTCATGCTGCTGGTGACGCTCTCCGCCCTGGTGCTGGGCATCGTGGCCCAGGGCCGTGCCCTGCTGGCCGGGACGGGCGGGGCCGTGGCGGCCCTGCAACTGGTCATCGCCGTGCTGCTGCTGGCGTTGTCGCTGGTGCTGGTGCACGAAGGTTGGCAGGCCCTGCGCCGCAAGGGGCGCCCTGCGGCGGAAAAGGCCTAGACCGGTCTTTCTCTCAATAGGCTGGCGGGGGCGGAGCTGCCTTTGAAGAGCTGCGCTCCTGCCCCGGTACACGATAAAAAAGGCGGATCCGTGGATCCGCCTTTTCACGTTCTGATGTCTGCCGGTCGTGCCGGGGCCGCCCGGCAGGATGGTGACTCGTGGCATGGTGATGCTTCGGCGTTGCCGCCGTCATGGCGCGGAGGCCATCCTGCAGACGGTCTGCTCCGGCGGCTGCCCGTCCCGGGGATCTAGCCGTTGAAGATGACCGGCTCCTTGCGCTGGGCTTCGGGCAGGTGCCCCTTGGCGTACCCCAGGCTCAGGGCGCTGACGAAGCGGCACTGCTCCGGTACCTTGTAGCGGGCCTTGATCTCCGGACGGTCCATGAAGTCCTGGGCAAAGCCGATCCAGCAGGAACCGATGCCCTTGGCGTGGGCGGCCAGCATGATGTTGGCCGTGCACAGGGTGCCGTCATACACGTACCAGTGCGAGGTCGTGTCCCCGTAGACGCAGATGACGTTGTTGGCGTCATAAAAGATGTTGTAATTGGGGTTGTCCAGCCATTCCCTGTACTGGGCCAGCCAGGGAAAGTCCGCAAAGTTCTCTTTGAGCCAGGCTTTGATCTCGTCGGAAAGGGCGGCGATCTTTTCCCGTCCCTCCAGGGTCACGAAACCCCAGGGCTGCATGCCGGAGCCGGTGGCGGCCTTGGTGCCGACGGTCAGCAGCTCCAGGATCTCTTTTTTGGGGATGGGCCGGTCCTCATAGGAGCGGCAGGAACGGCGGGTGAGGATGCATTGCAGGGCGTCCATGAAAGACCTCCCGGGTCGGAAAAGGAAGGGAACGTCCGCAGACTGCGCGGACACCCTGCCAGTATAGCGCGGGGGCTCGCAAAGGTCGAGCCGGAGGGGTCTCCGCAGGCGGTGTGTGGCGGACATCCCCGGAGGCAGTGGGCGGGGCCTGTACCGGGCGCTGGACATTGCGCCGCGCTTCCCGTACTCAGCGCAGGAAAGGCGCTGCCTGTGGGGCGGCCCCGCCATGCTTCTGATGCATTTTTCCTTCGTGTCCGTTTTTCCGGTGGACAGCGGGCGTTGCTCCGTTCCCCGGCGGCATGGGGAAGGTCCCGGAAGAGGACGGGAAGATGCCGCGGCGCCGGAACATCTTACTGGAGACGATATGACACGGACCTTTTTGGCCCTGATCTTCCTGCTTCTGACCGCTGTTGCCTGCCCGGCCGGGCAGCATCCCCTCACCGTGACCCGGACTGGCGACGATTTCTATGCCGCGTTCGACCGGGACATCCTCATCAAGACGAAGTTCTGTTCCGTCCGGGCGTTTCAGGAAAAAGCCCTGCTGCGCTCGGACCTCTTTGGCGAACTGGTGTTCATGGACGGCACGCGTTGCAGCGTGGACACGGTCTATGTCCGCAAGCGTCTGCGGTGGGGGACCCATAAGGTCACCGTCACCCGTGAAGAGGAGGGCATCTACAGCCTGGCGGGCTCCGAGACGCTGCTCTTCGCGTCACGTTGCTCCACGCTGGCCCTGCGGGACGAGGCCGTACTGGAGATGCAGGACAGCCTTTCCGGCATCTTGCATCTGCATGGCGGCACCTGCCGGGTGGAGGGCGTTTTCGAGGCCATCTCTTATTGATGCCGGGCCCCGCTCCGGCCTGGACGATCCCCCGGAAGAGACGACCGGGCCTGCCCGGCTTCCCCTCCCGGCTGCGGGCTTGTCCTGCCGGTGGATGGGGGGCTTGAGAAAAAGGAAAAGCCGCCGCAGACAGGTCTGCGACGGCTTTTTTTGTTCTGGTACCCGGAGCCGGGCTTGAACCGGCACAGCCGGTGGCCGAGGGATTTTAAGTCCCTTGTGTCTACCAATTCCACCATCCGGGCGTGGGCTCCTTTTTAGCTGGCAGCTCCTGCGGCGTCAAGGGGCGGGCGTTGCCAGACGGGGGCCGAGCCGCTACACTGCCCGAGGCTCCGCCGTCACAGGTGAGGCCCGGCAGGGGGGCACGTTTTCGTACGACAGTGCTTTGTCCGGGTCGTGCCGCACGCCCGCTCCTGTCGGGGCGGAAGGCAGGGAAAGCTCATCGGGACACGCGCCAAGGCCGTCACGGACTGTCAGACAGCTGCGAAGGAACAGCCGCGCTTTGGAGCGCGTCGCCCGCGCGGTATCCCGTTCGCGACAGACCGCCGTGCCGGTGCCGAGGCAAGGCATCCGCTCGGGAGTTCGTTTGGGCTCAGTCCGCTATCGTCCATGGCCGTGGCCGCCCGTGTTCGGGGGCGTGGCCGTGGACGTCGGCATCTGTGAGGCATTCGCCGTGCCGTGGACGGCTTTGAGGATGGATGCCTTTGTGCCCCTGTGTCCCTTGTATCGCGGAGCCGTGGAGGAAAGATATGTCATTCTGGAATACCTGCATCCTGGCCTATTGCCGTCTGGGCATCGCCGGGCTTTCGCCCAAGGCTCCGGGCACGGCCGGTTCGGCTCTGGCCGCCCTGCTGGCGCCGTTGCTTTTTCTACCCCTGCCGCTCTGGGGCCGTCTGCTTTTTCTGGCCGTGATCGTCGTGACCGGCGGTCTGGCCGCCACCCGTGCCGAGACCCTGCTGGGGCGCACCGACCCCGGGGAAGTGGTCATCGACGAGCTCGTGGGCGTCTGGATCGCCCTGCTGCCCCTGGGCGCGGGCCAGTGGTCGTGGCCCGGTCTGGTCTGGGCCTTTGCCCTGTTCCGTCTGTTCGACATCTGGAAGCCCTGGCCCGTGCACGCCTCGGAAAACTGGCTGCCCGCAGGCTGGGGCATCATGCTGGACGATATCCTGGCCGGTCTTATGGCCATGTGCTGCATGCTGGTGCTGCGGGCCCTGGGCTGGGTCTAGCAAGAGGGGAGAGAACATCTTCGCACGCTGCCGCCGCTGCCCGCGGCTGTCTTCGGCGCGACGGGTATGGGGCCGGAGGAACTGCTTTCAGCGGCCGGGCAGCGCGAAAAAAAGCCCCTTTCCTTTGCGCCTTCCTGTCACTCCGCGCGTTTGATGCGGGAGGGTGAGAGGAAAAAGGCAGGCCCGTCTCAGGTCGGATAGGGGGAGGCTGTACTCTTGGAGGAAACAAAAAAAGGACGCTGCGGCGTCCTTTTTTCGTATCTGTTGCAGGGAAAGGGGGAAGACGATTTCTCCTGAGCTCCCATGTTTGCCTGGGCGGGGCTGTGCGGCTGCGGGAGGGACGGTGATACTTCTCCGCCATCCACAGGACGCAACAAAAGCGCACCTCTGTCAGTACAGTCAGGGGTGCGCTGAAAAGGCGGGGCGGGTGCGGGCTACTTCATGCGGTAGGTGATGCGGCCGCGGGTCAGGTCGTAGGGAGAGAGCTCCACCTTCACGCGGTCGCCGGGCAGGATGCGGATGTAGAACTTGCGCATCTTGCCGGAAATGTGCGCCAGCACTTCGTGGCCGTTTTCCAGCTCCACACGGAACATGGCATTGGGCAGGGCTTCCTGCACCACGCCGTCAACTTCAATGGAACCTTCTTTAGCCATATTTCCTCCAGAAAAATTCAGATAAGCGGCGAATATCTACACAGAAGAGACAAGGTCTGTCAACGCTTTCGTGCGCTCTTGGCCTTGCGGGGAGCCGTCGCGGGCTCCACGGCGGCCCGTTCCCGCGGCGTGCGGCACAGCAGCCACAGGCCCGCGGCCATGAGCGGCAGGCAGAGCAGCTGGCCCATGGTCAGCCAGCCGAAAGCCAGGTAGCCCAGCTGGGCATCGGGCACGCGCACGAATTCCACGCCAAAGCGGAACACGGCGTAGAGCAGGGCGAAAAGACCGGAGACGGCGCCCGCCTTGCGCGGCCGGGTGGAGAAGATCCAGAGCACCACGAACAGCACCAGCCCTTCCAGCAGGCCTTCATAGAGCTGCGAGGGGTGGCGCGGCCAGGGCCCGCCGGTGGGGAAGACCATGGCCCAGGGCATGTCGCTGACCTTGCCCCAGAGCTCGCCGTTGATGAAGTTGCCCATGCGGCCCCAGAACAGGCCCTGCGGCACCAGCGGCGCGATGAAGTCCGAGACCTCGAGGAAGGACTTCTTGCGGGTGCGCGCGAAATACCAGAAGGCGCAAAGCACGCCCAGCAGGCCGCCGTGGAAGGACATGCCGCCGTTCCAGATGCGCAGGATCTCGCCGGGGTCGTCGATGTAGGCGGGCAGATCGTAGAAGAGCACATAGCCCAGGCGCGCGCCCAGGATGACGCCCAGCATGACGAAGGTCAGCAGGTCGTCCACATCCACGGTCTTCCAGCCGGAACCGGGACGGGAGGCCCGCCAGCGGGCCAGGCCCCAGCCCACGAAAAAGGCCAGCAAATACATGAGGCCGTACCAGCGCAGCTGCAGGGAGCCGATGCTGAAGGCCACGGGATCGATGGCAGGGAACTGCATCCGTCTTAGTCCAGGGGCTTGGCGTGGAAGGCGCCGCTGCGGCCGCCGTCCTTGAACAGCAGACGGACGCGGCTGATGACGATATCGCGCTGCACGGCCTTGCACATGTCATAGATGACAGCAGCGGCGGTCTGGGCGGCGATGATGGCTTCCATCTCCACGCCCGTGGGGCCGGTGGTGCGGGTCTCGGCCTCGATGCGCACGCTGGGCGGGGTGTCGCGCACCTCAAAGCGCACGTCCACGAGGTTCAGGTTCAGGGGATGGCAGAGCGGGATCAGTTCCGAGGTGCGCTTGGCGGCCATGATGCCGCCCACCTTGGCGCAGGTCAGCACGTCGCCCTTGGGCAGGGCGCATTCCTTGAGCAGTTTCAGGGTATTGGGCGAAAGCTCCACGATGGCTTCGGCAATGGCCACACGCTGGGTGTCGGGCTTGGCGCCCACGTCCACCATGGTGATGTTGCCGTCCTTGTCCAGATGGGAAAAATTGTCCTGCATGAGGCGTATCCTTGCATTAAGAGTGTGCCTTGCTGTGTAGCGCATGGACAGGCGCAAGGCAAGGCGGCCGGGGCCTGCCGGGCAGGCCGGGAGCGGAAAATGGCGGGCCGGAAATTTTTTTTGCAAAAAACACTTGCCAGGCAGAGGCAAATCCGCTACATACATCTCCGCGCCGAAGTGGTGGAATTGGTAGACACGCTAGGTTCAGGGTCTAGTTCTGGCAACGGAGTGGGAGTTCGACTCTCCCCTTCGGCACCAATGGAAAGCAAGGCTGGTAGAAATACCAGCCTTTTCCTGTTTCTGGGGCCGGGCAGTTTTTGTGCCGGTCAGGGATGACAGCCAGTGGCAGGCAGCAGCCTTGCCCCGGCTTTTTTTATGCCCCCTTGTCTTCCTTGGAAACAGAAGACAGCGTGCTTGCCTGTTGCCGGCAGCATGGAAACAAAAAGACGCGCTCTTCCCGTGGAGGAAAGGGCGCGTCTTCTGTTTTGGCGTACGGAGCGGGAGCGGCACTGTGCACGACGGCTGCAGGCTCCCGGAAGGGCGGGGCTCAAAATTCCAGCTTTTCCAGCCGCAGGCAGCGTCCGGCCACCACAAGGAAAGCCTCCCGTGCCTGTGCGGCAAGCATCTGGTTGGCCAGGCCCAGGCCATCGTCGAAAACACGGGCCAGACGTTCCGCCCGTATGCCGCCGAGGCCGGTCTCACCGGAGACCAGCACCCAGCGGCAGGGGAAGGCCCGCATGGTGTGCAGCAATTCGTCCACTTCTTCCGTGAGGCTGGTCTCGAAGGCCGCCGCATCCTGCGGATCGTCCAGCGCGAACAGGATGTTGCTCATCCAGAGGGTCACGCAGTCCAGCAAGATGGTGGGCACGGGGGCATCCGCGGCCTGTGCGGCCAGCAGGGGCGCCAGCTCCCGGCCCGGATGCCGGGGGCATTCCAGCGTGTGCCAGTGGGCGGGGCGGCGGCTGCGGTGGCGCCGGATGCGTTCGGCCATGGCAGGATCGTCTCCCAGGGGCCGGGCCGTGGCCAGATACCAGACAGGCCCCCGGGCCTTTGCCGAGACCAGGGCCTCGGCCAGCGCGCTCTTGCCGCTGCGGGTCCCGCCCAGGAACAGGGTCAGGTCAATATCTTCCATAGGGCTTCCTCCTTCAGGGGGCGGTCGTCATATCCTTACGGCAGGCAGCAGACCGCCAGCACGGCGCACTCCGTGGTCTCGATGAGGGCCCCGAAGACGTCGCCCGTGACGCCGCCGATGCGCTTGCGGGCCGCGGACAACAGCCGGAAGGCCACCAGTCCGGCCGCCAGCAGGCCGTAGAGGCCATGCCGTCCCATCACGAGACAGGCCGCAAGGCAGAGCCCGAGGGCCGTATAGGCGTAGCGGGGCTTCATGCCGTCGTGCATCATGGAGCCCAGACCGCCGGGCCGGGCCGAGGGCAGACGCATGCCCACGAAGACCTGGCAGCGGCCCAGCAGACCGGCCAGGCAGCAGGCCCCCAGCGCATGCAGGGGCGCCGTCCCGGCCAGTGCCGCCAGCGCCGCGACCTTGGTGGAAAGGACGAAGAACAGGGCCAGGGCGCCGAAGCTGCCCAGGCGGGAATCCTTCATGATGGTCAGACGGCGTTCGGGCGAGGTCTCCACCAGCAGGCCGTCGCCGCAGTCGGCGACCCCGTCCAGATGCAGCCCGCCGGTGATGACGGTCCAGACAAGGGCGGCCCCGATGCCGCAGAGCGCGGCGGGCAGGCCCAGCCGGGCAGCCAGCAGCAGGGCCAGAGCGGCCAGAGCGCCCACCAGCAGGCCCACGGCGGGCAGCCAGGCCACCACACCGGAGAGCGTGGGGGGCAGAGGGGCGGAGCCCACGGGGATGCGGGTAAAAAAGGCCAGACCGGCGCGGAATGAGGTGATGATGGACATGCGGTATCGCCTTGCTGGAGGTTGAAGGAAAAAAGTCGTCGTCCTCAGATGCAGGCCACTGCCGCCGGCAGCAGGGAAGCCAGCGTCGCGAAGACCAGCAGGGAGCCCCACATAAGGCGCACGGCCTGCCGGATATGCCGGGCCGTGGCCAGCGGGGTGCCGTCGCCCAGCCAGGGATGATCGCGGTACAGGGGGCCGTACCAGGCCGGGCCGCCCAGACGCAGGCCCAAGGCCCCGGCAAAGGCGGCTTCGCTCCAGGCGGAATTGGGACTCTCGTGGGCATGGCGGTCGCGCCAGCCCACCCGGCGGCAGGCACGGGCATCGAGGCCGGGCAGCAGGGCCGCGGCCAGCACGATGCAGGGCAGGGCCAGCCGCGCCGGGCACCAGTTGAGCACGTCGTCCAGGCGGGCGGCGGCTGTGCCGAAGCAGCGATAGGTCTCGTTGAGCTTGCCCCACATGGCATCCAGCACGTTGGCGGCACGGTGGCAGGCGGCCAGGGCAGCGGCCCCGGGCAGTCCGGCCAGCAGCAGGCCCGCCGCCGCCCAGAACAGGGTGGAAAGGATGCCGTCGGTCAGGTTCTCGCCCACGCTCTCCACGCAGGCCCGGGCCACGCCGTGGGCATCCAGCTGTTGCGGGTCGCGTCCCACCAGCATGGACACGGCCCGGCGGGCCGCCTCCAGATCGCCCTGTTCCAGCGGCAGGGCCACACGGCGGGCGTGTTCGTCCAGGCAGCGGGGCGCCAGACAGAGGGAGACCACGACCACACAGACGCTCCAGGCGGCCGCGCCGCCGAGCATCTCTCCGGCAAGCCGGACAGGCAGTGCCGCCAGCAGGCCCACCGGCAGGACCACGGCCAGACAGGCCGCCAGACCGGCCAGTGTCATGCGTGGCCCGTTGGGACCGCGGCGGAAGACACGTTCCATGATGGCGGCCAGGGCCCCCATGCCGCAGACGGGATGGATGCGGGCCGGGGGTTCCCCCAGCAGTCGGTCCAGCAGCAGGGCGGCGGGCAGGAGAAGGAAGGCGGCCAGTGCGCTCATCGCCATGCTCCTGATGTCCCCGTGGCCGCTGCCGGCGAGATAGGGGAGAGCGTCGCCAGCGCAGCAGCGGCGCGGGAAGGGCTACAGCCGGACAGCGGCTGCTTCCGGGGCTGGGGGCGGAAAGAGATGCCGTTTTCCCCGTGCCGGAGGGCAGGGACAGGATAAAACGTGGGCCGGGAAGGCTGGGGGGCAGTGCTGCGCATGTGGGTTCCTTGCGTTTTTCCGGCCTTGGCCGGGCCGCCAGTCTGCGAAAAATCGGCTGCCTGCGCAAGGGGAGGGCAGGTGCCATCCGCTCTTGTCCGCCTCCATCCCGCGCGTCCAGCATATCTCCCGCAAAGGCGGCACCCGCCGGATGGCGCAGATCCCGTCATGGTACATGGCCGGACGCCCCCTGTGCCTGCTTGCGGGGCTGTTCCGCGGACGGCAGCCATCTCGTCCGCTGTCCGCAGGGCGGCGAGTGTTGCGTTTCCTCTGCCTGCAGGAGGGGCAACAGTCTCCGAGAGCCTGTGAGCGCTGCCTTTTATCATCCTGATTTTGTTTGTTAAAATAAAAAAATGGGAAAAATCGAAAAAAAAGCTTGCCAGCGGGGGGCGAATCCTGTAGACAGATTTTCGCGCCGAAGTGGTGGAATTGGTAGACACGCTAGGTTCAGGGTCTAGTTCTGGCAACGGAGTGGGAGTTCGACTCTCCCCTTCGGCACCAATGGAAAGCAAGGCTGGTAGAAATACCAGCCTTTTCCTGTTTCTGGGGCCGGGCAGTTTTTGTGCCGGTCAGGGATGACGGCCGGTGGCAGGCAGCAGCCTTGCCCCGGCTGTTTTCGTATGCCGGGCCGTCCGACGGCGCTGGTATCCCGTATCCGAATCGTTGCAGGACAAAAAAGGAACGCGCCTCATCCCAAAAGGAAGAGGCGCGTTTTTGTTCACTGTGCAAAGCAGGGACGGGGCTGCCGGGTGTATCTCAGGGCCGTGTCCGTTCGTCGCAGCGCGATGGGAACAGGCCCCGAGGCCGCAGGCTCCTTTGTCATCAGGGCGTATCCGCCCTCCTAACGCAATCCGGCCAGCCAGGGCAGGAAGGCGGGCTGGGACGGACGACGAGGGGCCTGCCAGCCGGAATCGCGGCGGCTGTCGGAGAAATAGAGGCGCTCCTGCAACAGGCGCGGGCCCATGTTGCCGGGCTCCATCTGCACCATGAGCTGGAAGGGGATGCCGGCATTGGGGCGCATGGCCATGATCTTCTGTACCAGTTCCAGCTGCGAGCCGAAGCGCTCGTCATGCAGCAGCCACTGGCTGGCGCCGGGCATGTCCGTGGTGCGCTGGCCTTCGGGCAGCGGCGTGATGACGGGCAGCAGCAGGAACTGATCGAAAGTCCGGCAGGCCACGGACTGACGGGCCAGGGCGGTCATCAGGCCGGAGGGCGCGGCCACGCGGGTCTCTTCCTGACCATGGGGACGGCCCAGGGCATCCAGCCCCTGGATGCGGACCACCAGCTCTTCCTGCCTGTCCGCCGGGGGCAGCAGGGGATCGAGCTGCGTCTGCCAGGCCGGGGCGTCAGCGGGGCGGGCGGGCAGCTTTTCCAGATAGAGCGCCCGCCAGAACAGGGGGGCGAAAGCATCGGGCAGCACCACCAGCTGGCGGATGTCACGTCCCTGGGCGGCCAGGGAGGCCTGCATCTGCTGCGTGTGCCAGATCTGGCATCCCAGGGCCAGGGCCGGGTAGAGGAGGATGCTCCAGAACAGGGCCAGCCGGACGCCGGGCTTGCCGTCCGAGACGGTGAGCGAGGCCGTATCCTGGAAGGGGAAGGGGATGGCCCCCTGGGCCTGGGCACGCTTCTTCTCCTGCCGCAGGCCGTGCCAGATGCCCCAGAGCAGGGGCAGGGTCATGAGCAGGTCGATGATATAGACGGCATTGAGGCGCAGGCGCTCCCCGGAGAAGGGCAGCCAGACCAGCGTGCCGTAAGTGGTCAGGGCATCGAGCCAGATATGCAGCAGGACCATGAGCATCATGAAGGCCCAGACCCCGCCGAACGACCAGGCGTTGCGGGTATCGTAGCGCCAGAGGGGCCGGGCCAGGATGGCCAGCAGCAGGCCCATGAGCGGTGCCGCCGCCAGGGCGTGGGTGATGCCGCGGTGCAGCAGCAGGGTCTGCAGGGGGCCGCTGGCGGCCAGGATGTCCAGATCGGGCGAGGCAGCCGCGAAGGCTGCCAGGGGCAGGGCCCAGCGGGTGGCGGGGCGCTGCGGCATGGCCAGCATGGCAAGGGCGCCGCTGGCGGCATGGGTGACAGGATCCATGATGTTCCTCTACTGACGGAAGGGGCTGCGCTGCCGGGGGACGGCCCGGTAGGCGGGATCTTCGGGCGAGATGTCCCGGCCCATGTGGCGCATGTACATGTTGAACTGGCTGCGCTGCATGGACTGCATGACGTCCGGCCGGTTGAAATAATACAACATGGTCTGGGTGCTGTTGTTGCCGGTCATGGGCTGGCGCATGCTGTCCGCACCGCTGACGCCGGCCGGCACGGTGTCGGGCTCCGAGGTCCCGGTGCCGATATCCTTGGGGCCGCAGGCGGCCAGCAGGGCCGCCAGGACGCAGATGACCAACAGGAAAAGGGGCGAATGTCTCATATTCCACCTCGGCCCGACTATACGGACTGGCGGCGTGGCTGGCAACCGCACTGGGGACTAGCTTTTACCGTAAAATAGTGTAGGGTGCAAAAAATTATTATTGGTAATTGCGTATGCAACAATTTCTTATCTCGGCCCTATGTTTATGCCTGTGCCTTGCCGCCACATCTGCCGCTGCGTCAGGCAGGGACCTGCGCGTCGGCCTCAGCGATGAGTATCCGCCGCTGTCGTATATCGACGAGGACGGGCAGCGGCGGGGATTCGAATACGAGCTGGCGGATTCCCTGTGCCGACGTCTGGGGCGCACCTGCGTCTGGACGTTCACCACGCAGGCGGACCTGGTGCAGGGCCTCAGGAACGGCAGTTTTGACCTGATCTTCGCCCAGCGCCTGGAGCCGAAGCAGGAAGGGCTGCTCTACAGTACCCCGTACTACCACTCCCGGGCCATGTGCATCGGGCGTCCCGGCGGGCGCGGTCCGGAAGAGGCGGGGGCCCGCATCGGTGTCTATCAGGGCTCCGTGCTGGTGCAGCGGGCCCGGGGCTTCTGGCCGGAGGCCGACATCGTCACCGGCAGTGTGCAGGAGCTCATCAGGCGCCTGCGGCAGGGCAGCATCGATGTGCTGTTCATCAATGATCTGGCCGGTTATGCCTTTTTGCTGACGGACGAAGGGCTGGAATTCGACCGCCTGGATGTCCCTTTCGATGCCGAAACCAGAGCCACGGGGAGCTGCGTGGCGGTCAGGGCCGGGCGCCCCGAACTGCTGGATGCCGTGAACAGGGCGCTGAAGGCCCTGCTTTACAGCGGGGAGCTCCACAACCGCAGCCGCAGTTATTTCCAGTATATCATCTACTGACACCGGGCGGCGGTACGCTGCCGGATCTCCATGATATCTTTCCCGGAGGGGAGTTTTCCAAAGTTTTGCCATGATCGGCTTTATCCGCAACAAATCTTTGCCGGCCCGCCGCTACCTGGTCCTGCTGGTGCTGCCCTGGTGCCTGATGCTCCTGCTGACGGTGGCTGTGCTCTGGCCCTATCTTGTCGGCTTCCGCACTACTGTGAAGACCTTGCAGGACGTCCAGCTGCCCGGGATCCTGGAAGCCCAGCGCACCCGGACCAATCTGAACATGCTGCGCAAGCAGCTGGCCATCATCTATCTGGCCGAGGCCCCTCTGGAACGGCGGCGGGCCCGTCTGCATGCCCAGGCCCTGCTGGCCGGCATGGCCCATGATCCCTCGCCCGTGGCTACTGAAGTCCTGGCGCTGGGGCCGCGCATCCGGCAGCTCTATGTGAGCTGCATGGAGGCGGACAAGGGCCTTTCCCGGCTCCATCGCCACGAGATGGAGATGATGCTCGCCCTTAACAGTCTGGAACAGGCCACGGGGCGCAAGATGGCCGGGGAGGTGATCTTTTCCCATACCGGCCGGGACGGCGTGCGTCATGGCCGGATGGCCTTTGAAAAGATGCAGCGCCTGATGGCTCCGGTAGAGCAGATGTGCGCAGGATCGGAAGAGTTCCGGGACATCTGCGACCAGTTCGGGAAGCACAAGCGCGCTCTGGGCGAGGCCTGGCGGGAAAAACTCGCTATCGACGCCCAGGCCCGCGCCCTCTGGCAGTCTTTGGAAGACGAGCTGCTGCGTCTGGTCAATGAGGTCTCCTCGCGCGAATTGCAGCGCTCCCTGGAAGAGGCGGAGTCCCTTTCCGAAGCCACGGACTACATCGTCTGGAGCATCTTCCTCTTCACGCTGGGGCTGCTGGCCTTTTTGCTTGTCCTGCTCCTGCTGCTGCGGCGCGACCTGCTGCGGCCGTTGGTGCGCATCGCCGGGAACCTCTCCCGCCTGCGTGACGGCATGCAGCCGGAGCCCATCCCCGCTGTCCGCATCACCGAATTGCAGGAGGTCGTGGACATTGTGCCCGACATCGGCGGCTACCTGGGCTCCCTCAGGGAACGCAGCTGCCGTCTGGAAGAGGAGAAGGACGCCTACTCCCGCATGAGCCTCATGGACAGCCTGACGGGCATCCCCAACCGGCGCGCCCTGGACATGCGGCTGGCGGATCTGGCGGAGCTGCGGCAGGCGGCCAGCCTCATCATGCTGGATGTGGACCTGTTCAAGATCTACAACGATACGCTGGGACATCAGGAAGGAGACGCCTGCCTGCACCGGGTGGCCCAGGCCATGCGCGACGGCCTGCGCGGCGGCGACCGCGAGATCTTCCGCTACGGCGGGGAGGAGTTCGCCGTGGTCCTGGACGAGGTGTCGCCGGAGCATGCCCTGCATGTGGCCGAGCGCCTGCGCCAGACCGTGGAGCAGCTGGGCATCCCCCATCCCGGCAATCCCTCCGGGCATGTGACCATCAGTCTGGGCGTGGCCGCCGTCGCGATGCTGACGCCCGAGACCCTGCCCCGGCTCCTGGAGACCGCCGACAGCGCCCTGTACAGCGCCAAGGAACACGGCCGCAACAGGGTCCACCTTGCCGGAGAGCTCGTGAAAAAGTCCGCTTGCCTTGCGGCGGGCGACAGGCTATAGCTCAGTTTTCCATTCCATCAGGAGATAATGCATGCGCCCTGCTTCTTGCGGCATCACCCCCGAAGGCTGGCCCACCATCGGCATCACGGCCCTGACGGCCCTTGTTTTTGCCTGCCTCGGCTGGCCGGTCCCCGCTGTCCTGGCTCTGGCCCTGTGCTGGTTCGCCTTCCACTTTTTCCGTGACCCCGAACGTGTGGTGCCCACCGCGCCCGGCCTGGCCGTCAGCCCCGCCGATGGCCGCGTCATCCGCATCGAGCGCAAGCCCGATCCCCTGACCGGTGACGAACGCACCTGCATCAGCATCTTCATGAACGTGTTCAGCGTGCATGTGAACCGCTCGCCCGTGACCGGCGTGGTGGAGCAGATCCGCTACTGGCCGGGCAAGTTCGTCAACGCCGCCTACGACAAGGCCGCCACCGACAACGAACGCTGCGGCTACCTGCTGCGCGGCGAAGACGGCGCCGCCTGGACCATGGTGCAGATCGCCGGGCTCATCGCCCGCCGCATCGTCTGCCGCGTGTCCGAAGGCGATGCCCTGGAGCGCGGCCAGCGCTACGGCATGATCCGCTTCGGTTCGCGTGTTGACCTTTACCTGCCCGAAGGCTATGTTCCCTCTGTGAACATCGGCGAGCAGGTCTTTGCAGGCCAGAGCACGCTTGCCACCAGAAACTGATTTCGAGTCAAGTGGAGCATGGTTGTGGACACCCAGCCGCAAGAAAAAAAACTGCCCGTACACAAGAGCATCTACCTCCTGCCCAACCTCATCACGTCGTTGAGCATGTTCATGGGCTTTTTGTCCATGGTCTGGGCTGTGCAGTCCCGTTTTGAAGAAGCGGGTCTGGCCATCGTGCTGTCCGCTCTGCTGGACGGCATGGACGGCAAGGTGGCTCGCCTGACCCATACGGCCAGCGAATTCGGTGTCCAGTATGACTCCCTGGCCGACCTCATCGCCTTCGGTCTTGCTCCGGCCTTCCTGCTCTGGCAGTGGCAGCTGGAGAGCCTGGGCCGCTTCGGCGTGGTGGTGGCCTTCCTCTTTGCCGCCTGCGGTGCCCTGCGTCTGGCCCGCTTCAACATCAGCACGGCCGTGACCGGCAAACGCTTCTTCATCGGCCTGCCCATCCCCGCCGCGGGCTGTACGGTGGTGGCGTTCCTGTATTTCGCCGGTATCCTGCCGGAGTTCTTCCTGCCCGCCCTGCCCTATGTCAGCATCGTCATCGCGCTGGGCCTGGGCGTGCTCATGGTGAGCCGCGTGCGCTACTTCTCCTTCAAGGAGTATGATTTCCTGCGTGCCCATCCGGTGCGCTATCTGCTGGCCGTCATGGTCATCTTTGGCCTGGTCTACGCCCAGCCGCGCCTGTTCGGCTTCCTGCTCTGCGCCGTCTACATCTGTGGCGGCCTCTACTACTCTTTTGTCATTCTGCCCCGTCGTAACCGTCAGCTACTACGCGCCCTGAATCTGCAGGACGAGGAGAAAGCTGCGTAACGGTTTGTCGCCCCGCGGGGGCGGATCGAGAACCTTCTGATCGCCGCCGGCAGGGCGGCCGTTATGCAGTAGCATAACAAACAAGCACCCTTCGCGGGTGTCCGATCAGAGGAGTCAGATCCATGTCCAACCGCGTGTTCTTTTTTGACACCACCCTGCGTGACGGCGAACAGTCGCCGGGCGCGACCATGAACCTTCAGGAAAAGCTCCGTATTGCCCACCAGCTCGAAGTGCTGGGCGTGGACATTATGGAAGCCGGTTTCCCCGCCTCCAGCCAGGGGGATTTCGAGTCCGTGCAGCGTATCGCCCGGCAGGCGAAATCCATCCAGGTGGCCGGCCTGTGCCGCTGCATGGACAGCGACATCGACCGCTGCTGGGAGGCCGTGAAGGACGCCAAGAATCCCCGCATCCATACCTTCCTTTCCACTTCGCCCCTGCACATGAAGTACAAGCTGCGCAAGGACCCCGAAGTGGTGCTGCAGATGATCGAAGCCGGGGTGCGCCGCTGCGCCGGGTACACCGACAACGTGGAGTTCTCCGCCGAGGACGCCTCCCGTTCCGAACGTGACTTCCTCTGCCGCGTGGTGGAGACCGCCATCAAGGCCGGTGCCACCACCATCAACCTGCCCGACACCGTGGGCTATGCCCAGCCGCAGGAATTCGCCGACCTCATCCGCTACGTCATCGAGAACACGCCCAACAGCGACAAGGCCATCTTCAGCGTGCACTGCCACAACGACCTGGGCCTGGCCGTGGCCAACACCCTGGCCGCCCTCAGCGTGGGTGCCCGTCAGGCCGAGGTGACCATCAGCGGCATCGGCGAGCGCGCGGGCAACGCCGCCCTCGAAGAGCTGGCCATGGCCCTGCGCGTGCGCAAGGACTACTACGGTCTGGAGCACGGCATCGTCACCGAGCAGCTCTATCCTTCCTGCCGCCTGCTCTCCATGACCATCGGTCAGCCCATCCCCAACAACAAGGCCATCGTGGGCGCCAACGCCTTTGCCCATGAGTCCGGCATCCATCAGGACGGCATGCTCAAGAACCGCGAGACCTACGAGATCATGACCCCGCAGTCCGTGGGCCGCAACGAGAGCAACCTCGTCATCGGCAAGCATTCCGGCCGCAATGCCGTGCGCAACAAGTTCGAGAGCCTGGGCTACAGTCTGGATGACGACCAGCTGCAGATCGTCTTCGAGGCCGTCAAGGCCCTGGCCGATCGCAAGAAGACCCTGCACGACGATGACCTCATGGCCCTGGTGCAGGAAGAAGTCTACCGCATGCCCGACCTGTACCGCCTGCGCCATGTGAGCGTGCAGAGCTCCGACGCCGGCGGCGTGCCGCCCACGGCGGCCGTGCTCATGGACGTGGATGGTATGGAAAAGAGCGGCGCCGGTTTCGGCGTGGGCCCCGTGGACGCCATCTTCAATGTCATCAACGACATGCTGGGCCGTGAACCTCAGCTTGAGCAGTATGCGGTCAACGCCGTCACCGGCGGCACCGACGCCCTGGGCGAAGTGACCGTGCGCCTGCGCGAAGGCGAGTTCTCGGCTGTGGGCCGCGGCGCCCATCCCGACATCCTGGTGGCCACGGCGCGTGCCTATGTGAACGCCCTCAACCATCTGGCCAAGAAGGAAAAGGAAGGCGAGCGTCTGCACTGCCAGCACAGCTAGCGAGTGTTCCTGAGGGGAGGGGGCACCCCTCGCCTAGCGCGAGAGAGGTGCCCCCTCCCCTCAAACTCCCCTCCTCAGCGCGCTTTAGTTGGGGCTAGGTGGCTCTTGGGCCACAAGGCCCCGTGGGTACGCCCTGTGTCCCTGTCCGGGAATGACCCGCCGGGGAGAGGAAAAGGCAGCCAGCAGGAGAGCCCTGCATATTTTATGACCGCCCCTGTGGGAGCTCTGCCCACCTCCCGGATCTTTCCGGGGTGGTGCCGGGAGACCTTCAGCAGGGAAAAGCTGGCGCATCGCCCCGTCTGTCATCCTCCTGAATAAAGCGCATTTGGGGGAGGATGGGGGGGCCGGGGGGAAGGAACCCCCTTGGGCGCTAGTCAAAGGGGGTTCCTTCCCCCCGCAATCGCATTCCGTATCAAGGAGAACCATCATGCCTCAGACGCTTGCGCAAAAGATCCTGCAAGCCCACACCGACGACGTCATCGAGCGCGACGGACAGATCGTCCAGTGCCGCCTGTCCCTGGTGCTGGCCAATGACATCACCGGCCCCCTGGCCATCAAATCCTTCAAGGGCATGGGCGCCAGCCGCGTGTTCGACAAGGACAAGATCGCCCTGGTCATGGACCACTTCACGCCCCAGAAGGACATCGCCTCGGCCAACCAGGTGATGATCAGCCGCCAGTTCGCCCAGGAGCAGGGCATCACCCACTACTACGAAGGCGGCGACTGCGGCGTGGAACACACCCTGCTGCCCGAACGCGGCCTGGTGGGCCCCGGTGACGTGGTCATCGGCGCGGACAGCCACACCTGCACCTACGGCGGCATCGGCGCCTTCGCCACGGGCATGGGCTCCACCGACATCGCCGCCGGCATGGCCCTTGGCGAGACCTGGATCAAGGTGCCCCCGACCATCCGCGTGAACATCAACGGCCAGATGCCCAAGTGGCTGCGCGGCAAGGACCTGATGCTGCTGCTCATCAAGACCATCGGCGTGGACGGTGCCCTGTACAAGGCCCTGGAATTCGGTGGTTCCGTCATCGATGCCCTGCCTGTGGAAGGCCGTCTGACCATGGCCAACATGGCCATCGAAGCCGGCGGCAAGGTGGGCCTGTTCGCCGTGGACGAGCTCACCCGCCAGTACTGCGCCGAGCACGGCCGTCCCGGCGTGACCATGAGCCTTGCCGCTGACGAAGGCGCCGTGTACGAGCGCGTGGTGGACATCGACGTGACCGGCCAGGAGCCCGTGGTGGCCTGTCCGCACCTGCCCTCCAACGTGAAGAACGTTTCCGAGCTCAAGGACCTGTCCGTGCAGCAGGTGGTGGTGGGCTCCTGCACCAACGGCCGCATCAGCGACATGCGCGATGCCGCCGAGATCCTGCGCGGCCGCAAGGTGGCCAAGGGCGTGCGCTGCATCATCCTGCCCTCCACCCCCGCCGTGTGGAAGCAGTGCCTCAAGGAAGGCCTGATGGAAGTCTTCATGGATGCCGGCTGCATCGTGGGCCCCTGCACCTGCGGTCCCTGCCTGGGCGGCCATATGGGCATCCTGGGCGACGGCGAACGCGCCGTGGCCACCACCAACCGCAACTTCCGCGGCCGTATGGGCAGCCTGGATTCCGAAGTCTACCTGTCCAGCCCCGTGGTGGCGGCCGCCAGTGCCGTGGCGGGCTGCATCGCCGGCCCTGACCAGCTCTAAGCCGTTTTTTCAGAAAGGATCACGTCATGAATTACAAAGGTACGGCCCACAAGGTGGGCGAACATATCGATACCGACGCCATCATCCCGGCCCGCTTCCTGGTGACCTCTGACGCCAAGGAACTGGGCGCCAACTGCATGGCCGGTCTGGAACCTGACTGGGTCAAGCGCGTGAAGCCCGGCGACATCATGGTGGCCGGCCGCAACTTCGGCTGCGGCTCCTCCCGCGAGCACGCCCCCATCGCCATCCTGGGCGCGGGCATGCCCGTGGTCATCGGCCACAGCTTTGCCCGCATCTTCTACCGCAACGCCTTCAACATGGGCCTGCTGCTCATGGAAGTGGGCGACGACGTGGACAAGATCAATGACGGCGACGAGCTGGAAGTGGATGCCGCCACCGGTGTCATCCGCGACCTGACCAATGGCGCCGAGATCCAGTGCCCGCCCCTGCCGGCCTCCATGGCCGCCATCCTGGCCAAGGGCGGCCTGGTCAACTATGTGAAGGAACGTCTGGCCGCCAAGGGCTAGGCGGACAGCTGCTGGCTGAGGGGGAGAGGGGCCCCTTTTGGAAAAGGGGCCCCTCTCCCCCTCAAACTCCCCCTCTCCTCCCGAAAACTTTTGTTCCGGTCGATAACGGGGCAGGGCAGGACGGTGATCGTGCCCTGAGTACCTGTCCCCCGGTGGTTTTGGGAGAGCGTGCCGTGGAGGCAGGGCAAGAGCGGAGGCTGCGGAAGGCGTGCCCTTCGCGGCTTTCTGGGGAGCAAGGACAGTTTTTGCACACAAGCGCAGTGCTGCGGCGCTGCATGAGGATATCAAGATGAAAAAGACCATTTGTCTGTTGCCGGGTGACGGCATCGGTCCCGAGATCGTGGCCCAGGGCGTGGCCGTCCTGGAAGCTGTGGCCAAAAAGTTCGGCCATGAATTCGACTTCGTGCCCGCCCTCATCGGCGGCGCGGCCATCGACGCCACCGGCGAGCCGCTGCCCGCCGCCACGGTGGAAGCCTGCCAGAAGGCCGACGCCGTGTATCTGGGCGCCGTGGGCGGCCCCAAGTGGGACAATATCGAGCCTGCCCGCCGTCCTGAAAAGGGTCTGCTGGGCATCCGCAAGGCCCTGGGCCTGTTCGCCAACCTGCGTCCCGCCCTGCTGCTGCCCGAACTGGCCGGCGCCTGCCTGCTGCGTTCCGACATCGCGGCCCGCGGTCTGGACCTCATCGTGGTGCGCGAGCTGACCGGTGACATCTACTTCGGCGAGCCCCGCGCCATCGAAGAACGTAACGGCCTGCGCGTGGGCTACAACACCATGATCTACGACGAGAACGAGATCCGCCGCATCGCCAAGGTGGCCTTCGAGACCGCCCGCCAGCGTCGCAAGAAGGTCTGCTCCGTGGAAAAGAGCAACGTGCTGGAGACCTCCCGCCTCTGGAAGGCCGTGGTGCAGGAAGTGCACGCCGACTACCCCGACGTGGAACTGAGCCACATGTACGTGGACAACGCCGCCATGCAGCTGGTGCGCGATCCTTCGCAGTTCGACGTCATCCTCACCGGCAACATCTTTGGTGACATCCTCTCCGACGAGGCCTCCGTCATCACCGGTTCGCTGGGCATGCTGCCTTCCGCCTCCATGGGCGCCCAGGCTCCGGCCCTGTTCGAGCCCATCCACGGTTCCGCGCCCGACATCGCCGGTCAGGACAAGGCCAATCCTCTGGCCACCATCCTGTCCGCCGGCATGATGCTGCGTCTGGCCTTCGGTCTGTCCGAAGAAGCCGACGCCGTGGAGAATGCCGTGCGCCAGACCCTGCGTGACGGTTTCCGTACCGGCGACATCATGGAAGACGGCTGCACCCTGGTGGGCTGCGCCGAGATGGGCCGTCTGGTGGCCGAACGCCTGTAGTCTCTGGTTCTGTTTTTCCGGAATGGAGCGGAGCTGCCCTGCGGGGCGGCTCCGCTTTTTGTTTTTGAGGGAAGGGGGAAAGCGTTGCTGCGGCGGTGCTCAAAAGGGAAGGCCAGGCCTCTGGTCACGACAGCGACCGATGGCGGGAAGGGAGGGGGACGGGAGAGGGGCGATGGCAGGAAACAGGCCTCTGCCACGGCAGGAAGGGAAGCGGCACGAGAAGGGGCCCAGGAGCAGCTAGGCGTCGTGCGTCCGTGAGCCAGGCGCATACGGCACGCCATGCCCCGGGATGGGGATTGCGGGGAAAGATCGGGGCGTGCAGGCCGACGGGAAGAGTCGTCGGAGACGGTCAGCAGGAGACGGGCTTGCGTGCCATGAGGACCGCCACTGCCCCTGAAAAAAACATTTGGGCAGGGAGAAGGGGAGTTTGAGGGGGAGAGGTGTCCAAAAAGATGGCCTTCTCCCCCTCGTATCTACTCCCCATGCTTTCTTTTCTGCAGCCAGGCCTGGATCTGCGGCCCGGTCATGACCAGGACCACGGCGGCGCAGATGACGGCCACGCCGCTGAAGACGGCGAATGTGGCGGGCTCGTCGAAGACGAGGATGCCCACGGTGACGGCGGTGAGCGGTTCGCCCACGCCCAGGATGGAGGCCAGGGTGGAACCGATGCGCTGGATGGCCAGGATCAGGGTCAGGTTGGAGATGACCGCGGTGATGATGGCCAGCAGCAGGCTCAGGGCCAGCTGTTCCCAGGTACCGATGATCTCGAAGGTCCCGGAGATCAGGGCATTGACGAGGGACACGCCGGTACCGAAGAACAGCACCCAGAAGGTGATGCTCAGGCCCGAGATGCTGTGGATGCGAGCCACATGCAGACCCGAGATGTAGAGAGCATTGCACAGGGCCGACGCCAGCAGCAGGCCTACGCCCAGCGGGTCAAGGCTGCCGCCGTCATCACCGCCGCCGCTGCCCAGCAAGGCCACGCCAAGGATGGCCAGCAGCACGGAACTGGCCGTGATGATGGAAAATTTTTCATGGAAGAAGATGGTCATGATGAGCATGACCATCAGCGGATACAGGAATTGCAGGGTGGCCGTGACGCCGCCCGACAGGTAGAGCAGGCCCCAGATCATGAGCAGGGCGGCCAGGGCGTAGAGCACGCTGAACAGGGCCAGCAGGCCGAGGTCGCGCGCGGGCGCGGCAAGGCGCTCCTGGCGCAGGATGAGAATGAGCCCCAGGCTTATGGAGGCGAAGAGGAAGCGGTAAAAAAGGACACAGTCCGCGGACAGGCCGCTATGCAGCAGGGGCAGACTGAACAGCGGGATGAGACCGAAAGCGGCGGAGGAAATAAGGGCAAGCACAAAACCCATGACAGCTCTCCATGACGAGGGATTTGCGGTTTTCCAAATGACTCACGATTTTCGACATTGCCCCAAAGAAAACGGGAATACAAGGGGTTGGGGCTGATCGAAGGCCAAAAAAAAGGGCGCTCGGGGCGCCCGGAAAAAAGGGAGCGGCAGAGCGCTAGTTGCCGGCATCGTCCAGGACGACCTCGGCCTCGGGGTGGCCCTGGCGCAGCGCTTCATGCATGGCGGCCGCGTCGGCAAAGGCGAAGAAGGGGCCCACCTGGTCATCCTTGTAACGCACGAAATAGGCCTGTCCGTTCTGCAGGGGGGTGCCGCTGGGGTCACTGACCACTTCCAGATCGACCTTGCCCACGCCGCGGTCGTTCATGTTGATCTGCTGGGCGGCAGCATAGGAAAGGTCGATGATGCGGCCACGCACGTAGGGGCCGCGGTCGGTCACGCAGACCATGACGCTCTTGCCGTTGCTCTTGTCGGTGACGCGCACCACGGTGCCGATGGGCAGGGTGCGGTGGGCAGCCGTGAAGGTGTACATGTCATAGCCTTCACCGCTGGCGGTCTTCTTGTTGTGGAAGTCGGCCCCGTACCAGGAGGCCATGCCGGTCATGAAGGCATCGGCGTTGCTCTGGGCACGTTTGAGCCAGACATCACGGCTGGAGGAAGCAGTCTTTGCATCGCCGGCATAGGCGGCGGACATGGGGGAGGCCAGCAGCAGACAGGCCAGCAGCAGCGCCAGCATCCCCATGGAAGAATGTGAGGTCATAGAAACTCCTTGGTTGAAGCAGGTACGCGGCGTGGTTGCCCACGCGGCGCAGGTCGTCGGACGACCCACCCCGTCAAGGCTGCACAACGGGGCTTGCCTGAAACGCCAAACAAAAAGATTGAGGCATGATGCCTGAAAAAAAGCTCTGTGTCAAACCAGGCAAATTTTGCAAGAGAAAGTCTGGAAAATTTCCTGTCCAAGATGAGTAATTAACAGTTGATATGCAGTTAGCCGGTAACTTTATATCGACTGTTATTTTTTGATATATAAAGTTAGTTTTTGCAGATATAAAGTTGATATAAAGTTAAAAGTTTCTGCAATTCTTATGTATATTGTGAAAGGGGGCAAGAGGCCCCTGCACGGGCTGTCAGGGGGGGCTGAATTGCATATTCCGCTTTTGGGAACACGCATGCGAGAGGTGGGAGGAGAGGACAGAAGGACTGTCCGGGCCGGAGCGGATCCGGCCTTCGGCAGGGGCTTTTCGGGGCCTTCGATATCATGGCCACCACAGAGCGGCGTCAGGGCACCTGCCGTGGAAGGCTGGTTGCCGACGGGTCGCCGACAGGACCGCAGCAGCGGTGCGGGCAACAAAAAAGGGCGCCCCTTGCGGGGCGCCCCAGGTGTTCGCGGCAGGGCCGGGACTTACCAGTCCAGGGTGCGCTTGAAGGCGGTGGTCAGGTCGTCCACGCTTTCCTGCAGGACGGTGACGCCGCCACGGGTCATGGTCAGGGTGTTGTCGTCGGTGACGGTACCGATGCGGCGGCAGATCTGCCAGCTGCCCAGCATGTCGAGGATCATGGCCAGGTCGGGGCGCACGCTGACGATGAGGCGGCTGGCCGATTCGCTGTACAGCAGTTCGGTCAGGGTCATGTCTTCCATGGCGGGCACGGCGTCCAGGTCGATGTTGGCGCCCAGGCGGCCGCCGATGCACATTTCGGCCAGGGCCACGGCCAGACCGCCGTCGGAGCAGTCATGGCAGGCGGACAGGGCGCGCTGGCCCATGAGGCCGTGCACGGCGCGGTAGCGCGGCATGGCGGTGGAGGCGTCCACATTGGGCACGCGGCCGCCGGTGAGGCCCAGTTCGGAGCAGGCTTCGCTGCCGGCCATTTCACGCCAGGTACCGCCCAGCATGTAGATGTGGTGACCGGCGGCCTTGAAGTCCGAGGTCTGGGTGGCGATGACGTTGTTGATGACGCCCATCACCGAGAACAGCACCGTGGGCGGGATGGAGATCTTTTCGCCGCCGCCGGTGTAGTCGTTCTTCATGGAGTCCTTGCCGGAGATGCAGGGCACGCCGAAAGCCAGGGAGAACTGCTGCAGGGCCTTGCAGGCGCGCACCAGCTGGGCCAGCTTGTAGCGGCCGTCGGGGGTCTTCTCGCTCTGGACGGGGTCGCACCAGCAGAAGTTGTCCACACCGGCCAGGGCATCGGGGTTGCCGCCCACGGCCACGGCGTTACGGATGGCTTCGTCCATGGCGTTGGCCATCATCCAGTAGGTGTCGTAGTCGCTGAACTTGGGGCAGATACCGTGGGAGATGACCAGACCGGCATCGGATTCCAGCAGCGGACGGATGACGCCGGCGTCGGAAGGACCATCGTTCTTGACGCCGCACAGGGGCTTGATGGCGCTGCCGCCGCGCACTTCGTGGTCGTACTGGCGGATGATGTATTCCTTGGAGCAGATGTTCAGGCGGTTCAGCATGCGGCGCAGGAAGGCGCCCTGTTCGCTGTCGGGCATGTCCACGCGGATGTCTTCCACCTTGGGGGCTTCCCACACGGCTTCCAGTTCCAGCTGGGGCACGCCGTCATGCATGAATTCCATGGGCAGGGAGGCCACGGGACGGTCGTTGTAGCGCACGTCGAAGAAGCCGCTGTCGGTGTAGTGGCCCAGGGCGGTGGCTTCCACGTCCATGCGGGCGGCCAGTTCCATGAACTCGTCCAGCTTGGCGGGCGGCACGGCCAGGGTCATGCGTTCCTGGGCCTCGGAGAGCAGGATCTCCCAGGGGCGCAGGCCGTCGTACTTGAGGGGGGCCTTGGCGATGTCCAGCACGCAGCCGCCGGTGTCTTCGGCCATTTCGCCCACGGAGGAGGAAAGACCGCCGGCGCCGTTGTCGGTGATGGCGTTGTACAGGCCCAGGTCACGGGCGCGCATGATGAAGTCGTACATCTTGCGCTGGGTGATGGGGTCGCCGATCTGCACGGCCGTGGCCGGGGAACCTTCGTGCAGTTCCTCGGAGGAGAAGGTGGCGCCGTGGATGCCGTCCTTGCCGATGCGGCCGCCGGTCATGACGATGATGTCGCCCACTTCGGCCTTCTTTTCCCAGCCCTTGCGGCCGTTGACGTCGGTGGGGATCACACCCACGGTGCCGCAGTAGACCAGGGGCTTGCCCAGGTAGCGTTCATCGAAGACCAGGGAGCCGTTGACGGTGGGGATGCCGGACTTGTTGCCGCCGTGTTCCACGCCTTCGCGCACGCCTTCCAGCACGCGGCGGGGATGCAGCAGGCGCGGGGGCAGTTCCTTGTCATAGAAGGGGGAGGCGAAGCAGAACACGTCGGTGTTGCAGACCAGTTCCGCGCCCATGCCGGTGCCCATGGGGTCACGGTTGACGCCCACGATACCGGTGAGGGCGCCGCCGTAGGGGTCCAGGGCGGAGGGGCTGTTGTGGGTCTCCACCTTGATGCAGGCGTCGTAGCCGTTGATGAAGGCGATGACGCCGGCGTTGTCCTTGAACACGGACTTGCAGTAGTCGTCGTCGCCCAGGCGCTTGCGGATGGCGGCCGTGGCGTCACGGATGCAGGTCTTGTACAGGTTGTTGACCTCTTCGCGCTGGCCGGTCTCCTTGTTCTCGTAATGGATGCGGGAGGCGAAGATCTTGTGCTTGCAGTGTTCGGACCAGGTCTGGGCCAGCACTTCCATTTCCACGTCGGTGGGGTCGGCGGGCAGACCGGCGGCTTTGCGGCGGGCCTGTTCGTCAGGGGTGGCGAACTGGTCGCGGATGCAGTGCAGCTCGCGCAGGGTCAGGGCCCAGGTGTTGTCGCGGCTGGCTTTCTGCAGGGCCTCGTCGTCCATGCTGGACAGGGGCACCACGTCCACGGTGTCGTTGGCTTCGCCGGTGACCTTGGCGGCCTGGGCTTCGAAGCCGGGCTGGGCCTGCCATTCTTCGGCGCTCTTGACGCGGAAGCGCTGGATCAGGGTGTTGCAGAGCAGGTCGCGGGCCAGGGCCTCCACCTCTTCACGGCCGAGCATGCGGTCGGGCGTGCAGGTGATGCGGTACTGCACCGAGGTGTAGACGCGCAGGCTGTCACGGGCGATGCCCAGCACCATGGCGGCGGTGTCACGGGCGGTGCGGCCTTCGTTGTCGGTGACGCCGGGGCGGTAGCCCACTTCCACGATCCAGTGGGGGGCGGGTTCCACGAAGGGCAGCGGCTCCAGCGAGGCCTGCTGCAGGATGGGGTCGTGCCAGATGCCTTCGTCCACCAGACGGTTCACCTGGGCGGCATCCAGACCGTCCACGGTGTAGACTTTGATCTGACGGATGGCGGCAACGGGGATCTGCAGCGCCTTGAGCAGATGCAGCGCCGTCTTGCGGCCCTGGGTATCGGTAATGTTGGCATGAAGCCCGGTTTCCACACGATAGAGCATACGGTCCTCGCTTTGGCGGCGGGAATCCCGCCGGTTCTCCGTAATAAGGCGATTATTTTTTGCGGTCGCGAACGTAGTCGGCCATTTGTTGCAGGATGTCCTGTTCCGGTCCCGAGGGCAGGGTGGCCAGGGCCGCGCGGGCCTTGTCCAGATAGCCTTCGGCAGCCATGCGCGTGGCCTGGTCGAAACCGGCCGCACGGATGCCGTCAGCGATGCGCTCGGCGTCGCTGTCGGTGAAGGAAGCGTCATTGAAGGCCTGGTCGAAGGCCGCGCGGGCGGCATCGTCCAGGCTGTCGCGGTACATGCGCAGGGGCGGGGTCAGCTTGCCCTCGCGCACGTCGCCGCCCGAAGGTTTGCCCGTGACGCTCTGGGGGGCGAAGTCCAGGGCGTCGTCCACGATCTGGAAGGCCATGCCGATGTTCTCGCCATACGCGGCGGCGGCTTCCACCAGGGCATCGTCGGCACCGGCGCGCAGGGCGCCCAGCTGGCACGAGGCCCGGATCAGCCAGGCCGTCTTGCCGCGGATGATCTCCTCGTATTCCTCGGCGGTGGTCTCCACCTGATGCTGGGCCGCGATCTCCAGGATCTCGCCGGCGGCGGTGCGGCTGGTGGCCTCGGAGAAGCAGAAGCACAGGCGCGGGTCGCCGCACTGGGCCACCAGGGCATTGGCATGGGCCAGCATGGCATCGCCGGCCAGGATGGTGCTGGTGGCGTTGAAAATGGTGTGCGCGGCGGGTTTGCCGCGACGGGTATCGGCATTGTCCAGCACGTCGTCATGCAGCAGCGTGGCGGCATGGAGCATCTCCATGGTGACGGCCAGATCGTAGATGTCTTTTTTGTCATAGCCCAGCAGGCGGGCCATGAGGATGGTCAGCAGGGGGCGCAGGCGTTTGCCGCCCGCTTCGAAAATGTGGCGGGCGATGGGGCGCACGGGATGGGGCAGGCCCTCGGCGGCCCGGGAAAGAGCCTTGTTGATGGGGGGCAGTTCCAGTGCCAGACGGGCTTTCAGAAGCAGCATAGCGACATCTCGGTTTATGGTGCGGGGCGCCAGATATCCGCCAGACGGCGCATGGCTCCCGGAAAATCCGTTTCATGCGGTGCGCGCGGCCCCACCCGGTTGGAAACGCTGCGTACCTCCACACAGGCGATGCCCTGGCGGGCGCAGGCCAGCGCCACGGCAAAACCTTCCATATTTTCCAGCAGGGCCCCGGGATGGGCCTGCCGGAGCTGTCCCACACGCTGCCGGGAAGCGCTGACGCCCGCCACGCTCAGGGACGTGGCCGCGGGCAGGGAGCGCAGCCCATACAGGCAGGCGGGCAGCTGCGCGGGAGCGGCCAGGGGCAGACGGTCGAAGACCGGCCCGTGCGGCCCTTCCCACTGGGGAAAACCGAACGACGGGCCGTCCACAGCCGTCCCGTCGTGCAGGCCGTATTCCGGCCAGATCTCTTCCTCCACCCGCCAGAGCGAACGGAGGGGCGCCCGTTGCAGGTCCATGCTGCCGGCCACGCCCACGTTGAGCACCAGTGAGACCGCATGTCCGGCCTGTCGGGCCCCGGCCAGTGCCAGCCCCATGCCGAGGGCGGCGTTGACGGGCCCCACGCCGGTGATGCAGGCCAGGGCCGGCAGGCCCAGGTGCAGGGGCAGCAATTCCTGCTCCGGCAGGCCGGTCTGCGCCGCCGGGCCGCATGCCGCTCCGGGAGCGGGCCCCAGGGCCTGTTCCGGCAAGGCGGACAGCAGTTCGCGGGCGGTGGCGGCACAGACCAGCAGCACGGCGCTTACAGTCTCCAGTAGTCGATGCCCGCGGCGCGCATGGCCTGCGGGTCGAAGAAGCCCTTCACGTCCATGAGCACGGCCTTGTTGCCGTCCTTGCAGCGGGCCTTGATGTCTTCGGGCGTCAGGGCGGCGTAGGCCTTGTGGCTCACGGCCAGCAGCACGGCATCCAGGTCGCGCAGCTGGTCCAGATCCACCAGCTCCTGCCCGTATTCGCGCATGGCTTCGGCCGGGTCGGCCTCGGCGTCATGCACCAGCGGGACCACATTATATTCCTTGAGTTCGCGGATCACGTCCACCACGCGGGTGTTGCGCAGGTCGGGCACGTTCTCCTTGAAGGTGAAGCCCAGGATGCCCACGCGCGCGCCGCTGACCACGTTGCCGTTCTTGATCAGGCGCTTGACCAGGCATTCGGCCACATATTTGCCCATGTTGTCGTTGGTGCGGCGACCGGCCAGGATGACTTCGGGGTGGAAGCCCATCTCCTCGGCCTTGAAGGTCAGGTAGTAGGGGTCCACGCCGATGCAGTGGCCGCCCACCAGACCGGGACGGAAGGGCAGGAAATTCCATTTGGTACCGGCGGCTTCCAGCACTTCGAGGGTGTCGATGCCCAGGCGCTCGAAGATGATGGCCAGCTCGTTCATGAGCGCGATGTTCAGGTCGCGCTGGGTGTTCTCGATGACCTTGGCGGCCTCGGCCACCTTGATGCTGGAGGCGCGGTGGATGCCCGCCTTGACCACGGAGCCGTAGACCTGGGCCAGCAGGTCGGCCGTGGCCTGGTCGGAGCCGGAGACGATCTTTTTGATGGTCTCCAGAGTGTGGACCTTGTCACCGGGGTTGATGCGCTCCGGCGAGTAGCCCACGGTGAAATCCGTGCCGTAGGTCAGGCCGGATTCCTGCTCCAGGATGGGCACGCAGATCTCTTCGGTGAGGCCGGGGTAGACCGTGGATTCATAGACCACCACGCAGCCCTTGGGCATGTGGCGGCCCACGGTGTGGCTGGCGCCCACCACGGGGGTGAGGTCGGGGGAGCGATGTTCGTCGATGGGGGTGGGCACGGCCACGATGATCACGGCGGCCCGGGCCAGGTCGGCAGGGTCGCAGGTGTACTCGATCGTGGCGGCGGCCAGGGCTTCGTCGGTCACTTCGTTGGTGCGGTCATGGCCTTTGCGCAGCTCTTCGATGCGTCCGGCGTTGATGTCGAAACCGAGCACGTTCATGTGGCGGGAAAAAGCCACGGCCAGGGGCAGGCCCACATAGCCCAGGCCCACCACGGCCAGGGTCTGTTCACGATTCTGCAGGGCAGCGAAATCCACCATCGTTTTATCCTTTACAAAAATGCCTGTTTCCGCCATGTGAAAGACATGACTTTTGACTGGAAACCATTTCTTGCGGCATTGGGTTTGGCCATCCTTCTGGAAGGCCTGGTCTGGGCTCTGGCTCCCGACGCCATGCGACGGGCAGTGATCCTCATCGCGCAGATGCCCAAAAGCTCCATACGGGTCCTCGGGCTGGCGGCGCTGGCTCTGGGCCTCTTTCTTGTATGGCTGGCCCGCAGCGCCTGAGCTTGAGGCTTTTTTCCGCATGCATGACGGCGTCCCTTGGGGGCGCCGTTTTTTTGTGCCGGAGGATGGCGCCGGGTCGTCCCGCCTGCGGCGGGGAAGCCGGCGCTATCGCAGCGCGCTGGCCCGCTAGAGGGCCTTTTCACCCACATGCAGGCAGACGATGCCCGAGGTGAGCTTGATATGCCAGGCCCGCGCGAAACCGGCATCGGTCATTTCCTTTTCCAGGGCCGGGGCCGTGGGGAAATTGCGGATGGTCTCGGCCAGATACTCATAGGCGCCCGGGTCGCGGGAGACCATCTTGCCGATACGCGGCAGGATCCTGTCCAGATAAAAATTGTACAGACCGCCCCAGATACGTTCGCTGCCGGAGCCGAACTCCAGGATGCAGGCGCGGCCGCCGGGGGTGAGCACGCGCAGCATCTCGGCAAAGGCCTCGGAGCGCGGCTTGATGTTGCGGATGCCGAAGGCCATGGTCACGCAGTCCACCGAAGCGTCGGGCAGGGGCAGCTTTTTGGCGTCAGCGGCCACGGGCATGATGGCCCGGGCGTTGTCGCCCTTGAGCTTGTGCAGGCCGCGCTGGAGCATGGGCGGGCAAAAGTCCATGGCGGGCACCTGCACATGCGGGTATTTGCGGCGGATGGCCAGCGAGACGTCCAGGGTACCTGCGGCCAGGTCGAGCACGCGGTTGGTGCTGCCCACGCGCACGTTCTTGGCCAGCACATGGCGCCAGTAATAGTCGATGCCCAGGCTCAGCGTATGGTTGAGCAGGTCGTAGAAGCCGGCGATGCGGCCGAACATGCCGGAGACGGCAGCGTCATGCTGGGGGCGGGGATCAGTCACGTCCGGCCTCCCTGGGCGCGTTGCCCTGGCGGATGGCTTCGCAGACCACGCGGTACACGGCGGGAAAGACCTCGGCGAAGTTGCCCGGCGAAACCGTGCGCGTCTCGATGAATTTGGCGGTCAGCTCCTTGGCGACCTGAAGGGCTTCCTTGCTGTCTTTGTCCATACCTGGCCTCGTGGCATACAAAATGAAAAACCCGTCCACTGGGGAATGGCCTTGACCCACAACGGGAAAACGCCGGACGGGTAAAGGAACGGAAACGGCGGCCCCCGCCCCTTTTGTTTTTGATTCGGGCCTGTACAGGACTGCTGCCTGCAAAAGGCCGTCCGTCAGCATATGCGCTAACGGTGCGCTTGGCAAGTCGATGCCCCCGCGGGAGCGGGGGCGGAAAAGGCCGTGCGCGCAGGGAAAAAGGCCGCTCAGGCCTGGTCCCCCATCAGGCGCCGGATCTCTTCATGCAGGATCCGCGCCGCAGCGGCGGCGGCCGCCTTTTCCACGTATTTGTCAAAATCCGTCATCAGGTCGCCAAGCTGGTGCTCCAGGGCTTCCACCCGCTGTGCCAGCATCCGCCGCTCTTCCTCAAGACGGGCCACGCGTTCGCTGTCCGCAGTGGCCGGGGCCTCTCCGGAAGCGGCCGGAGCGTCCTGCAGGGCCTGTACCTGTTCTTCCAGATGGGTGAGGCGTTCCACGGTCTCCATGAGCAGGGTGCCGTCACTGTGGCTGCCCCCGGTCTGGCTCTCCAGACTGTCGAGACGCTGCAGCATCTCCTGGCGTTCGCCCTCCAGCGCGGAAAGGCGCTCCATGCTTTCCATAAGCAGGACGCTGTCGGGCGCTCCGGCCATGCTGCCGGAGGCGGTGTCTTCCGTGGCGGGCAGGGCCTGCACCTGCTCTTCCAGATGGGTGAGACGCTCCACGGTCTCCATGAGCAGGGTTGCGTCGCTGTGGCCGTTCCCGGCCTGGCCTTCCAGGGCGCTCAGGCGACGGTCGAGCTGGCGGCAGCTTTCTTCCAGGCTGCTGATGCGCTCCAGGCTTTCCGGCAGCAGGGGGCTTTCGGTGCCGGTCTGCGCTGCCAGAGCGGCCAGATGCAGGCCCGTATCGCCGATCACGGCCGCGGAGGCATCCAGCTGGGCCTCCCAGTCCCGGGCGGGGGGCACGTCCTCGACGGCGGGCGCGGGGGACGGCACGGGCTCGTGATCCTGGACAGGCAGCAGGAGCAGGTCGTCAGGAGCCGGGGCGGCCGTTGCCGGAGCCTCGTCGGGCAAGGGGAGGGGCTCAGGCGTTTTGGGGCTGTTTTTCGGCAGGTCAGGGCCTTTTTCGATAAGGTCCGTCAGTTCGATGATCTCGTTTTGCTCGGCAGATGCGGCCATGGGCGCCTCTCATGCAGGATGGTTGGTGATCCGGTTCCTCAACGGCTTGCCCTGCATAGCAGCTCATGCTCCAAAAGGCAAACCGCCAAAAAGAAAAGCCGCGGTTTCCCGCGGCTTGCAATGCGAAAATGGATGACGGCCTACGGATGGCACTTGGACTTGGCGCAACCGGTGAGGTCCTTCTTCAGGTCAGGCTTTTCGGCCACGACCTTGACGTGACAGGACAGGCAGCTCTGATGCTTCAGGGGGGCATCGGCCTTTTCCTTGGCGTGCATCACATAGTACAGGCTGTTGGTCCCCTTCTTGTCCTTCAGGTTGTCATGACAGCCGGCGGTGGCGCACTTGGCATAGCTTTCCTTGCCGTCCACAGGGTGGTGGCAGACGACGCATTCCACGGTCTTGTGGGTGGAGTGGTTGAAGGTCACCGGCTTCTTGGGATTGGAACCTTGCAGGACGAGACCGTCAGCCGGGACAGGGGGCTGGGCCGCGATGGCGGGCACGGACAGGGCCAGAGCCAGGACACCGGCAGACAACAGGGCGAACTTCATGACAACCTCCTCACAGGCTAGTCGAACCTTGGGACGCGCGGAACGGCTCCGGGACGTCACAGACAGATAACAAATCAATACGCCGGTTTGCAGAATGTGTCAACGTGGGTGGCGGAAAATCCGCACGGCCTTCGGGCAGGCGGGAACGCCGGAAAAACGTCCGCCTGCCGTGAAGTTGTAGCGCGATTTTATAAAATTTTTCTTGAAAATCGAAAGATTACGCGCTGCCTTCCCGTTCCCCGCCCGCACTGAACAGCGGCAGGGTCCGGTGCGTCAGGTGGACATTGTCCGGCACAAAAATATTTTTTTCCAGCCGCAGGCCCGCATCCACGCGTACCTCCCGGCCCAGATGGGCCCCTTCCTCCACGATGACGCCCTCACCCAGGTGCGCGCCTTCCCCCAGATGGACATGGTCCTCCAGACGGCAGCCTGCCTCCAGACGCGATCCGGCCCGCAGCACGCAGCCCGTACCGGTACGGCAACCCGCTGCCAGCGAGGCATCGGCAAAGATGAGGTTCCCGGCGCCGACGAGGACATCCCGCTCCCTGTGGGCATCAGGATGGACCGCACTGACCAGAGTGAAGCCCAGTTCCCGCAGGGCGTCGTGCAGCAGACGGCGCAGTTTGGCAGCCTGCTTGTGCGGGGCCGTGACCACGGCCCGGGAGAAGTCCGGCCGCAGGCGGGCCAGGTCGGCGTCCCGGCCCAGCGGAGGCACGCCCGCCTCTGACGCGAAGTCACAGTGCGGACCGTGGATGACGCCCGCAGGGACCAGCCCGGCAGCCTGCAACAGCGGTACGGCCGCGGCGCACAGGCTGCCGCCGCCCACCAGCAGGACCGCGTCCCGCCCTTCGTTCATGACGATCTCAGACATCATCCCTCCGTAAAATGCTGTTCGACAGGGCCACGGCCAGGGTCAGCTGGCCGGCCACCTTGGTTTTTTCCACCAGCAGACGGGCGGCCAGAGCGTCCGTGCCGTCTGTTTGCTGTCCGTTTTCTGTTCCCGCCGGCGGGCCGTCCTTCAGCGCACTCCGGCTCACAGGCGACGCCCCCCCGCCATCCGCCTTCATCATACCGGTCGCGGCCATCCGCCGGGCCGCCAGCAGGCAGGCCGCCTCACAGACACTGAAGGGTGCGCAGGCGAAGCGTTCCCCTGCCGCCGTGGACGGGTGCGGTGTGCTGACGGCGGCCAGTTCCGCGGCATCGAAGGTCAGCAGGGGCAGGCCCAGACGCCGGGCCAGTTCCTGCAAGGCCGGTTCTCGGGCCTTTTCCGTCACGGTCGCTAGGGCCGCCAGAGCCTGGGGTTCCAGTCCGTGGCGCAGCAGCAGGCCTTCCACGGCTGTGGCCACCAGCGGCGCAGGGATACCCTTGCGGCAGCCCAGCCCCAGTACCAGCGAGGGCAGGGCCACCCGCAGGCGGCCTTGCCGTGCGGGCAGACGTTGCCAGTGTACGCAGACTGCGGGCCCGTCCTGTTCCGGCAGATGCTCCTGCCGCAGGAATCCTCCCCCTTCGCCGTCCGTCACCGCGCCGCAGGGGTCCCACAAGGGCAGGGGCCGCCCTTCCAGCCAGCAGGCCTGGGCCGGAGGCAGCTGGTCCCAGTCCAGGATGCGCAGGCCCGCTGTCTGGAGGAAAAGGTCCAGCGCAGGGCGCTCGCCGCAGTCCGTGGCCGTGGTGATGACAGGCACGGCGTCCAGCAGGGCGGCCACATGGTGGCACAGGCTGTTGCCGCCGCCCCAGTGTCCGGCCAGCAGGCTGATGACGAAACGGCCGTCCGGCGAGATGACCAGGACAGGCGCGTCCGTGCTCTTGTGTTCCAGCAGGGGCGCCACGGCCCGCACGGCGATGCCTGTTGCGCCTATAAAGATCTGGGGAACTTCTGCGGCCTGCCGGGCTGCATCCATGATGCCGGCAAACGGCAGGCAGTCTTCCGGGGCAAAACGTTGCGGCGCGGACAGGCGGCATTCCGCCAGCGTCTCGCCCGACGGCCCGCGCCACGGCGCTGCGGCCATGGCTTCCCGCAGGCGTCGGGCCAGCGGCAAGGCCGCGCTGCTCAGGACATGACAGATACAATGCATGGGATTTCGGTGGGGTTGGTGGTGGAAGAGGGGCGAAGGGGAAGGGGGGCCCTTTTGGAAAAGGGCCCCCCTTCCCCTTCGCGCTCCCCCATCCCCGCCGAAAACTTTTACTCAGGTCGGTATGGCACGTCCCCGTCGCCGGACGCAAGGCCTGTCATCTCCCCAGACTGGGAAAGGAGCGGGTGAGGCAGGCGGAGAAAGAGCGCCGCCGGTGCGGCAGATGCCCGACAGGCAACAGGGTACGGATGACCGCGGGGGCTTCAGGGGAATCTTCAAAAGAGAAAAATGGAAGGAAGACTGGCAGAAGAGGGCTTTTGTCTGCCATGCAGCGACACACAAAAGTAGCCGTTGGGGAAACAGACCGGAGGCGGCAACCCGACAGACGCTGCGTACCGGCTGCTGTCCTCTTCATCGTAAAAAAACAGCCCGCCAAAAAGCCGGGAGACCGGCATCAGGGAGCAGGCCCGCGTGTCGGGCAGGCCGTCAGGGACCTGATGAAAAGGTTTTGGAAAGGAGAGGGGGACCGACCGAAGGCGGCCGCAGGCCGTGCCCGTTACGACACGGCAGCTATGGCCAAGGATAGGAGGGGCAACGAGACAGACGCTGCCTACTGCTGTTTTATCAATAATTTTGATGTGATAGCTGCCGCTGAGTTACGGGCATCGAGAGCAACGCTGCGAGGGGGAGAGGGAGAACCTTTTCGCCGGCAGATTGTCAAATGAATTGCACCGCAAGCAGGATACCCTTTTCCCGCAGCTGCTCGACAGTCGAAAGATAACCGAACTTCTTTCTTGGGCGGTGGTTTATGAGAGCCACCGCCCTTGCTATCTCTTCATTGGTCAGCCGGGAAAAATCCCTCCTTCGGGGAAAGAACTGCCGCAACAGGCCGTTGCTCTGTTCGTTCAGCGCACGTTCCCCCGGACAGCCCGGATGGCAGAAGTAACTTTTTACCTGAAGGGCCTCATCGACCTGCCGGAAGCCGAAGAACTCCTTGCCCCTGTCATAGGTCAAGGTATGCCGATAGCGTGCGGGGACGCAGGAAAACAGCTCCTTCAGGCAGGAAGAGACGCACTCCACGTTTCGTGTCCGGCAAAATGCAGCCATGAGAAAGCCGCTTTTGCGTTCCACAGCCGTCAGGATATAGCCTGAATGCCGATGACCATGTATGAGATCGCATTCCCAGTGACCATAAATATTGGCGCCTGGGCGGTCGTCTATGTCCGGCAAATCGGGCAGATAGCGAACAGCGGACTTGGTGCGCCTGGAAAAGACTTTTCCTGGCCGCTTCAGACGAAGATATTTCCCATACCCCTTGAAAGGCCGTACCTTGCTGGAATCGCTGTCTTTCTGTATCCAACGGTAAATAGTCTTGAAACTTATCAAGGGAAGGTTGAGGCAGGCGGCCTGCAGACGCAAGCGCCCCGCGATCTGTTCGGGAGACCAGCGTTCCCGGAGTTTTTCCTGGACGTAGGCCACCAGCTCGGGTGTACGCCTGGAAGCCTTTTTGTCCTTCGTGTTCCGCCAGACAGCCTTGCGTTGCGCCATATCCGCCTGATATTTCCCGTCTTTCCCGCTGTTGCGTTTCAGCTCCCTGCTGATGCTGGAAGGCGCGTAGCCCAAGATCCCCGCTATTCTCCGAATGGAAAGATTCCCGGCAATGAGGCTGGCTAGTATTTCCCGATGTGTTTGTGTAAGCTGGTGATGACCCACGACAGTCTCCTCATTGTGAGGTTTGTTTTTTTCCAACCTTGACTGTTGTGGGTCTTCCTGTTTTACGCAAGCCCCGTGTTGCGTTTCAATTTACAATCTGCCCCGAAAAGGTTCTCCCTCTCCCCCTCGCTTAATCTTCAAACTTCAATGGCAGCCTAGAAGCTGACCTTGCGGGCGGCGTCCAGGGCCTTGTTGAAGTCGTCGTCGGTGTGGGCGAAGGAGACCATGCCGGTCTCGAAGCCCGAGGGCGCCAGGAAGATGCCCTGCTGGCGCATCTGTTTGTAGAAGGTGGTGAACAGCTGCTGGTCGCACTGTTTGGCGGTGGCGAAGTCCACCACTTCCTGCTCGCTGAAGTAGGGGCAGAACATGGAGGCGATGGTGGGCATCTGGATGGGCACGCCCTTGGCGCTGAGGATGGCGCGCAGTTCGCCGGCAAAGGCGGACACGCGGCGTTCGAGGGCATCGTAGTCCATCTGGCGCAGCTGGCGCAGGGTGGCCAGACCGGCGGCCATGGCCAGCGGGTTGCCGGAAAGGGTACCGGCCTGATAGACGGCGCCGCGCGGAGCCACGTTTTCCATGTACTGGCGCTTGCCGCCGAAGGCGCCCACGGGCAGGCCGCCGCCGATGATCTTGCCGAAGGTGGTCAGGTCGGGATCGATGCCGAAGCGGGCCTGGGCGCCGCCGAAGGAGGCGCGGAAGCCGGTGATGACTTCGTCGAAGATGAGCAGGGCGCCGTACTGGCGGGTGATCTCGCGCAGGCCTTCGAGGAAGCCGGGCTTGGGCAGGACGAGGCCCATGTTGGCGGCCACGGGTTCGACGATGATGGCGGCGATGCCTTCGCCATGCTGGCGGAAGATCTCGCGCACGGCCTCAAGGTCGTTGTAGGGGGCCAGCAGGGTGTCGGCCACCACGGCGGCGGGCACACCGGGGGTGCCGGGGATGGAGAAGGTGGCAAGGCCGGAACCGGCGGCGGCCAGGAAGGGGTCGGCATGGCCGTGGTAGCAGCCCACGAACTTGAGCACCTTGTCGCGGCCGGTGACGCCGCGGGCCAGGCGCAGGGCGCTCATGGTGGCTTCGGTGCCGGAGTTGACCATGCGCACCATTTCCAGGCTGGGCATGTCGGCCACCACTTCTTCGGCCAGGGTGACTTCGTCGGGGCAGGGAGCGCCGTAGCTGGTGCCGCGACCGGCGGCCTCACGCACGGCGGCGGTGACGGCGGGGTGATCGTGGCCCAGGATCATGGGGCCCCAGGAGAGGATGAAGTCGATGTACTCGCGGCCGTCCACGTCGATGATGTGGCTGCCGTGGGCTTCGGCGATGAAGAGGGGCAGGCTGTCCACGTTGTGGCAGGCGCGCACGGGGCTGTTGACCCCGCCGGGGATGAGCTGGCAGGCTTTGTCAAAAAGCGCGCGGGATTTGTCGTCCATTGGCGTCAGGCTCCTAAAAATAGGTCATGGAGATTTTTTTGAGCTCTTTCAAGCTCTTGAGGATGGCGTACTCACGCAGGGGCGTGGTGGCGATCAGTTCCTGCGCCACGTCGAGGCATTCCTGTTCGCTGCGGCCGTGCACCATGGTGTACAGCTCGTAGGGCCAGTCGGGAGCGGCGCTGGGACGGTAGTAGACATGGGAGATGTGGCTGTGGCGGGCGGCGATGGCGCCGCATTCTTCCACCAGCTCGGGGGCCACTTTCCAGCCTACCATGGCATTGTGGTTCCAGCCGGTCTTCTGGTGTTTGATGCTGGCCCCGAAGCGGCGGATGGCACCGCTTTGCTTGAGGCGGGAGAGCAGGTCGAGGACCTCCTCTTCCGTGCAGCCCACGGTGCGGGCGATGTCGGCATACGGGGTCAGGGAGTCGGGCAGGTCGGCCTGCACGATACGCAGGATGGCACGTTCTGTTTCGGTGAATTGCTGGGCCATGGATTCCTCACAGGACGCAAAACGCCGCGCCTGTGAAAGCGCGGCGGATGCGCCCGAAAAGGCCCGGCAGCCTGGGCTGCTCGCGGCTTAACGGTTGAAGGAGCGGGCGAAGAGGTCCTGGATGGCGTCGCGGCCGTTGTCTTCCAGGAAGCGGGTGCCCGTAGCGGCAAAGTGGGCATACTCGATGACGGGCTTTTCCACCGGGGTCCAGACTTCTTTGTCCCAGGTGAACCAGCCGTTCTTGGGCTGGTCGAACACCAGCAGGGGCTTGTTGCAGATCTTGGCGAATTCGGCGCCCCAGCCGGTACCGCCCTTGACGGTGTTGTCGGGCTGGATGGCACCGATGACGATGACCTGGTTGCCGCTGCTGACCTGCCAGCAGATGGACTGCAGCACTTTGCGGAAGATGGGGGCACGGGTATACTCGCGGTTCATGAGCTTGGAGACGTAGGTCAGGCTCACGTCCTTGAGCGCCAGCTCTTCGGAGGTAAGCACGCGCACGCCGCGCTTGCGCTCGATCTGATGACCTTCAAAGCTGTAGTTGACTTCTTCGATGCCCCAGCCTTCGGCCAGAGCGCCGAAAAACTGTTCGGTCCCGGCAGCGCCGCCGCTGTAGAGAACACACTGTTTGGGATTGAGCATGCAAGCCTCCTCATTAAGATTGCTTCGTGCGGTACTCCCGGCACGTCTTTCACATCATGGCAGAATTTGCCGCGCTCGGCAAGGCGGGGGAGCCTGTCCCGTGCCCTGCGGGAGGGGAGGATGGGCTGTTTTTTCCGGTGTCCGTCATGGTCCTTTGCCAATAAAAAAAGCCCCGGAAGCGATGCACCCGGGGCGTTTCTTATGTCCGCGGGAATTCCCTAGTAGCGGGGAGGACGCGGGGCGCGGGGTTTGGCTTCGTTGACGCGAAGGGTGCGACCACCAAAGCTGTAGTTATCCAGAGCTTCAATGGCAGCCTGAGCTTCACCGTCTTCCATTTCCACGAAGCCGAAGCCACGGGCACGGCCGGTTTCCCTGTCGCTGACCAGTTTCACCGACAGAACTTTGCCGTATTCGGCAAAAAGATCCTGTACCTGTTCTTCAGTAGCGGCCCAGGGGAGGTTCCCAACATAGATGGACTTGGACATGAAAAAACACCCTCTCGAAAGTGACAGACACACCGCATGTGATCCCCAAAACAGCTTGAAGACCTGCGGCAATTGAGAAAACAGAAACATGCTTTGCAGGGCTTGTCAACGCAGACTGACGGAAAAAGTCCGTTATTTCTTGATTTTTTCGATTTTTTGGCCCTGTTTTCGGGGGGCTTTCGGGCGGCGAACAGGCTGATTTATCAGGCAAAGAAGGGGGGGATAGGCCAGTGTTCGCGTTTTTTTTCACAAAATCATTTTTCTTTGCACAAAGGTGCCGGGATGGCTGGAAAAATGCTGGTTGAGCGCACAATCTTCTGGCCTGGAAGGAGCGGGACGGACGCACCGCTGCGAAGGAGGTCCGGCAGGGGAAAAACAGGGGGAGGATCGCTTGCGACAGGGGGCGCAGGAAGACACCGGGAGCGATACTCCCGTGAGAGGGGGCAGGGCAGGAAGGATGCGTGTCTCCCCAGGCAGGGGAGGGAAGCCATAGCGGGACCCTGGCGGGGATGGGGGGGCTGTGGCCGTGCTTTTGCCCCAACCACCTTGCCGGGGATGGGCGCGGGGTAAGGCGGTTTTGGGGCCGGTATGAGCGGAAAGCGCCACAGCCGCAGCCCCGACGACGGACGGCGCGTGACGGAGAAGGGGACAGCTCCCACGGGACCTTCCCCAAACGGGCCGCTGGTCGTTCCTGCCGGCGAGGCAAGGGGACCTGCGGCCGGCGGCAGCGACGCCGTGAGGGCTCCCTCCCCGGGCCGCTCCGCACGGTCCGCGCCGGCGGTGACAAAAGGAGCCCCGCGGGCATCGGCAGTGATGCGGGCGGGGCTCCTCGATCCGTGACTGGTTATTGCGGCGTTTCCGAGGGGGCCCAGTCGGGGGCCAGGTCTTCGAAGGCCGTATAGGGCGACATGTAGAGCAGCTCGGCCACGCCCACGGGACCGTTGCGCTGCTTGCCGATGATGATCTCGGCGATGCCCTGCACCGGCCGGTCGGCAGGCTTGGTGAACTTGTACACGTCGTCGCGATAGACGAACATGATGACGTCGGCGTCCTGTTCGATGGCGCCCGATTCACGCAGGTCCGAGAGCATGGGACGCTTGTCGCCGCGTTCTTCCACTTTTCGGTTGAGCTGCGAAAGGGCCACCACGGGCACGTTCATCTCCTTGGCCAGGCCCTTGAGGGAGCGGGAGATGTCCGAGATCTCCAGTTCGCGCGAGTCGGTGCGGCGGCTGGTGCGCATGAGCTGGAGGTAGTCCACGATGACCAGGCCCAGGCCCTTTTCGGCCTTGAGGCGGCGGGCACGGGCGCGCAGCTCCAGGGTGGTCAGGGCCGGGGTGTCGTCGATATAGATGGGCGCGCGCGAGATGACGTCGGCCGCGGCGTAGAGGTTGCTCCAGTCGGCGTCGGTGAGCAGGGCCGGACGGCGCAGCTTGGACATGTCCACCTTGCCCCACACGGCCAGCATGCGCTGCATGAGCTGTTCCTTGCTCATTTCCAGCGAGAACACGGCCACGGGCACGCCCTGGCGGATGGCGGCATTGAGGCCCATGCAGAGCGAGAAGGCCGTCTTGCCCATACTGGGACGGGCGGCCACGATGATGAGGTCCGAGGGCTGGAGACCGGCGGTGAGCTTGTCCAGGCGCGTGTAGCCGGTGGTGACGCCGGTGATGACGTCGCGGGAGTCGGCCAGCTTGGACAGGTTCTCGAACACGCTGTCCACCAGTTCGCGGGCGCCGGTGAAGTCGCGGCCCGTGGTGCGCTGCGAGATGGCGAACACGGCCTGTTCGGACTCGTCCAGCAGGCTGCCCACCTCGCGCGAGGCATCGTAGCAGTTGCTGATGATGGACGAGCAGGCATTGATGAGGCCGCGTTGCAGGGATTTGTCGCGCACGATGGTGGCGTAATATTCGGCATTGGCGCCGGAGACCACGGCCTGGGCCAGGTCGGCCAGATAGACGGCCCCGCCGGCCTCTTCGAGGGCGTTGTTGCTCTTGAGCTGCTCGGCGGTGGAGATGAGGTCGATGGGCGCGCTTTTGCGGTACAGGTCCAGGAAGGCCCGGAAGATGGTGGCATGGGCCGGCAGATAGAAGTCCGTGTCCGCGATGAGGTCCACGATGACGTGCATGAGCTGGGGCCGCATGAGGATGCCGCCCAGCACGGCCTGTTCGGCTTCGGGGCTGTGGGGCGGCACGCGCCGCAGCAGGTCGTTCTCCGCGGTGCGGGCGCGGTCGTTGCCCTCGCTGGTGCGGGGCGCGCCGGACTGGCGGGGGGACGGGGAAGAGGCGGAGCCGAAAGGTTCGTTGCTGGCCATGATGATCTCGCGGGTTCGGGATGAGTGATGTTGCCTGAAAGGCATACGGGTTGCGCTGGTGCCTGTCAATGCGGTGCTCGTGTCCGGGAAGGGCCGGGCTCCGCGCCTGTCCGCTCCGGCGTGCGGCGGACGTGCCTGCATCCGCTGCGTAGCCGGACAGGGCCTTGCGGGCGACGGGCGCGCAGGGATGCCGGGGCCGTCGCCCGCCTTCGTCCGACGGAACGGAGCGCGGGAACGGCGCCATCGGGCAAACCTGGGGGCAGGCTGCCCGCGGGCACATGGGCCTTGCCGCGGGACAGGGCGTGCATGGGCCGGAAGGTGATGCCCCATGCCGCGACGCGAGGGATGCAGACGACAGGCATGAAAAAAGCCCCGCTCGATGAGCGGGGCTTCGATCAGCATTGGGCCGGAAGGCCGACGCCTGCCTTATTCGGCTTCGGCGGCGGGAGCTTCAGCTTCGGCTTCGGGCTGGGCTTCTTCTTCCACCACGGGATGGTCGGAAACGACCTTCACCGGCACGGTGGCCACGATGCTGGCGTGCAGGCGCACGCGCACGGGATGATCACCCAGGGTACGGATGGGGGCGTCCATGAGGATGCGACGACGGTCCACATCCACGCCCAGAGCGGCCAGGGCATCGCCGATGATGCTGCTGGTCACGGAGCCGTACAGCTTGTCGTTGTCGCCCACGTGCATGGGGATGACGACTTCCAGAGCTTCCAGCTTGGCGCACAGGGCCTGGGCGTCAGCGCGCAGGGCATCCATGCGTTCCTGGAGCTTCTTGCGTTCCAGTTCAAAGGCCTTCATGTTGGCTTCGGAAGCCACCATGGCCAGGCCCTGGGGCAGCAGGAAGTTACGGCCGTAGCCGGGCTTCACGGTGACGACGTCGCCAAGGTTGCCGAGATTTTCCACGTCGGCGCGGAGTATCAGTTTCATGTGCGCCTCCTTAGATCATGCTCTTTTTCTTGACGGTGGAATCATGCGTGGCGGTGTAGATGAGCAGGGCCATCTGGCGGGCACGCTTGATTTCGCGGGTCAGCAGACGCTGATGGTGCGCGCAGGTACCGGTGATGCGGCGGGCGATGATCTTGCCGCGTTCGGTGATGAAGTCGCGCAGGATGTCAGGGCGCTTGTAGTTCAGGGGCAGATCCTTGTCCGCGCAGAAGCGGCAGAACTTGCGACGGGGGGCAAACTTCTTCTTGAAAGCCATTACGCGACCTCCACTTCTTCAGACAGTTTGACGGTCACGAACTTGAAGATGCCGTCGGTGATGCGCACGTTGCGTTCCAGTTCGGCCACCAGTTCGGCGGGAGCCTGGTACACGAGGCGCACATAGTAGCCGCGCATCTGCTTGCGCACGGGGTAGGCCAGATCGCGCATGCCCCAGTGATCCACTTCTTCCATCACGCCGTTTTCGCGTTCCACCACGCCGGTCAGGGCGGTCAGGATGCCCTCACGGGTCTCAGCGGACAGCTCCGGCGAAAGGAGGAGCAGGGTTTCAAATTTCCGCATGGTTATCTCCTTTTGGACTGACAGCCCGTACCCCTCTGGTACGAGCAAGGGAAGACGCTCTATAGCCGCAAGCGGCGCGTCTGTCAAGTTTTTGGCCGCAAAAGCGGCGGAAAAATCTTTTTTTGAGCGGCTGCGGGGCCGTTGCGCCGTCCGTCACGGGCAGGGGAAGGTTTGCCCGCATATCCGGGACGGGTGCCGTATGCCGGGCGCTGCGCCACGGCTTACTTGTGGTACACGCGCGGGCTGCCCTGGCCCAGCAGGCAAAGCAGCTCGTACGAGAACCCGCCGCAGGCTTCGGCCAGTTCGTCGATGCTGACGGGCGTCTCGCCCGGTGCGGCAGGGCCGCCCAGCAGCCAGGCCAGGTCACCGGCGCGGGCCGACAGACCCGTGACGTCGATCATGAACATGCCCATGCAGATGCGGCCCACCTGGGGCGCACGGCGGCCGTTGACCAGCACATGGATGCGGCCGGAGGCGCCGCGGGGATAGCCCGTGGCATAGCCCGCGCCCACCACGGCCACGCTCATCTCGCGCGGTGCGATGAAGGTCTGGCCGTAGGAGATGCCTTCGCCGGGCTTGAGGTGGCGCACCTGCAGCAAGGGGGCGCTCACTTCCATGACGGGTTCCAGACCCGCGCCGCGTTCCTCCCAGGCCGTGCCCCGGAAGGGATTGCCGCCGTAGAGCGAGAAGCCCGGGCGGCAGAGCTCGAAGCGGCTCTCGGGCCAGCCCATGGTCCCGGCCGAGTTGGCCAGGGAGCGCTTGAGGGCCGGGTAGGCCGCCCGCAGGCTGTCGGTCATGGCCGTGAACTTTTCCAGCTGGCGGCGGGTGAAATCTTCCTTTTCCGGCATGTCGGCACAGGGGAAGTGCGAGACGGCCAGGGTGGGCTTGAGGCCGGGGCAGGCGCGCAGGCGTTCCAGCAGGGCCGGGATGTCTTCCGCGCTGAAGCCCAGGCGGCTCATGCCCGTATCCAGCTTGATGGCCACGCCCCAGGGATCGGCGGGGCTGCTCAGGGCGGCGGCCTTTTCCAGGGCCTCGAAACCGGTGATGAGGGGCGTCAGGCCGCAGGCGCTGGCCTGCTGCCAGTCTTCGTCGTTCTGGCAGCCCAGCAGGGGCAGGATGGTCTGGGCCAGGCCGTCCTGGCGCAGGCAGATGCCCTCTGCCACGGTGCCCACGGCAAAATGGCGGGCGCCGGCGGCGTCCAGGGCGTGGGCCACTTCGGTCATGCCGTGACCGTAGGCATCGGATTTGATGACAGGCATGAGTCTGTCGGGCCGGCCCATGCGGCTGAAGTTGCGGACAAGGGCTCCCAGGCGGATATGACAGCGGGAAGGGGTAAAAGTGCAGCTCATGACGGCTCCTCGGATGAAAAACAGGGAGGCAGCATAGCAATATTGCCCGGCAGGCACAAGGAAAGTCTGCCGTGATTCCGGCAACGGCCGGGTTTCACAGGCAAAAAATCCCGGCCCCGGACGGCTTGTCTTTCCGCGCCCATCCGGCTAGTCTGCCCGCCATGACACAATCCGTCTATACACTCGAACACAGCGACAATGCGGCCCGCGCCGGTCAGGTGCGCACGGCACACGGCGTCATCCCCACCCCCATCTTCATGCCCGTGGGCACCGTGGGCTCGGTCAAGGCCATCGCGCCGGACGACCTGGCCGCCATCGGCGCGCCCATCATCCTGGGCAATACCTACCACCTTTACCTGCGTCCCGGTGACGAGCTGGTGGCCCGGCACGGCGGCCTGCACGGCTTTGCCTCCTGGCCCGGCGCCATCCTCACCGACAGCGGCGGCTTCCAGGTCTTCAGCCTGAGTTCCCTGCGCAAGATCCGGGAGGAAGGCGTGGAGTTCCGTTCCCATCTGGACGGCTCCAAGCATCTGTTCACGCCCGAGAGCGTGGTGGGCATCCAGCGCAACCTCAATTCCGACATCATGATGGTGCTGGACGAGTGCGTGCCCTACGGCGCGGACTATGCCTATACGGAAAAGTCCCTGGCCCTGACCACGCGCTGGGCCCTGCGCGCCCGCGCGGCCTATCCGCAGGGCAGCGGCCAGAACCTGCTGTTCGCCATCACCCAGGGCGGTTTCTTCAAGGATCTGCGCAAGCGCTCCATCGAGGAGCTGTGCTGCCACGATTTCGACGGCTTCGCCATCGGCGGCCTTTCGGTGGGCGAGAGCAAGCACATGCTCTACGATTTCATGTACGAAGTGGCGCCCCAGCTGCCCAAGGACAAGCCCCGCTACCTCATGGGTGTGGGCACGCCCCTGGACATCGCCCACGGCATCAATGCCGGTATCGACATGTTCGACTGCGTGCTGCCCACCCGCAATGCGCGCAACGGCACGCTCTATACCTCGCTGGGCAAGGTCAACATCAAGCGCAAGGAATACGCCGAGGACGACAGCCCCCTGGATCCGGCCTGCAACTGCTACACCTGCCGGACGTTCTCCCGTGCCTATCTGCGGCATCTGTACGTCAGCAAGGAGCTGCTGGCCTTCCGCCTCAACTCCCTGCACAACCTGACCTACTTCCTCAATGTGGTCAGGCAGGCACGCCAGGCCATCCTGGAGGACCGCTATGCGTCCTTCCTGGCCCATATGGAAAGCCTCTATCCCGATGAGGCGGCCCAGGGCCGGGGCCTTTGATAACAGTCCGCCAGTACAGGGGAATATAGTAAAGTTGATTTTTAATATCACTTTTGGGTAGGATGACGGTACTCTTCGCATTCGAACACAAGTGAGGGATCGTGTCCTTTCCTACTCACTCCACCCCCTGTTTTACCTGGCATCTGCCGACGGACAGCCTCGTCTTTTGCGCGCCGGCCCTGCTCCTGCTGGGCCTGACGCCGGAGACGGCGCCGCGGACCATGGCGGATTTTCTGGACCGGCTGCCGGAACCGCAGCGTCGCTTTTTGCAACGCCAGCGCCAGATGGCCCTGGCGGGGCAGGGGCCCGGCTGCCTGAGCTGTGCCTATACCTACAACGGGCGGCATGTTCGCGAAGACCTGAGCATCATCCAGTGCGATGCCGACGGCAGGCCGCAGACGATCCTCGGCACGTTCGACGTGCGTCATGAGGCCTCCCTGCCGGCAGGGGAAGACGGTGGCTACTGGACCTATGTCCGCAAGGAAGGGGCCCTGCTGCTGGATGCCCGCTGTGCCGGTCTGCTGGGGCTGGGGGCCGGGGCCGGGCCGCTGGACAGGGCCGCCCTGCGCCGTCTGCGCCGCCTGTACCGGGGGGCGGGGTCGCTGGCCCGTTTGCGCCGCTGGCTGGACATCCCCCTGTGTTCGGGACGGCAGAGCCTGCTGCTGATGCCTTCCCGCTCCGAGGAGCTCCCCCTGCTGCTGACGGCCTCGGTCCTGCACCGTGACAGGGATGGGCGGGCCCTGGTGGTATCGGGCAGTCTGGCGCCTTTCCTGGCGGGCAAGGCCGCTCCCGTGGGCGGTGCCGACCGTCTGCTGCTGGCCATGGATGCCTGCAGCGACGGCCTTTGGGACTGGGACGCCACCACCGGCAAGGTCTATTACAGCCAGAACTACCTGTCCATGCTGGGGCATACGTCCGAGACCTATCCCGCCGAGCTGGGCTCGTGGGTGCGCGCCGTGCACCCCGACGATTACGAGAAGACCGTGAACATGCAGATGCGGGTCGCGGCTTCCCCCGCGGAGGGGGACGCCTTCTCCTGTACTTACCGCATCCGGCGTGCCGACGGCACCTGGCTGTGGGTGCTGGGGCGCGGCTGCGTGACCAGCAGGGACAGCGAGGGCCGGGCCCTGCGCATCGTGGGCATGCACACGGACATCAGCTCCCTCCAGCACGACCGCAACGTGCTGGAAAAGAAGATCCGCCTCGACCCCCTGACCGGGGTGTACAACCGTTACCATCTGGACGGGCTGCTCCAGCAGGTACACAAGGACAGGGGGCCCCTGAGCGTCCTCATGGCCGATGTCAACGGCCTGAAGATGATCAACGACCATCTTGGACACCACGCCGGAGACGAACTGCTGCGTACCGCGGCACAGCAGCTTTTGAAGCATATCCGGCAAGAAGACTGCCTGGCCCGTCTGGGCGGGGACGAGTTCGTGATGGTGCTGTCCTGTCCCGGCAGTGTGGTGCGCGAGCGGCTGTCCACCATCCGCAAGGCCCTGGAGGCGTGGAATGCCGCCGGCGGCCTGCCGCTGGAGCTCTCCTTCGGGCTGGCAGGCTCCGATGACGGTTCCGTGGCGCCCGAGGTGCTGCTGCGTCAGGCCGATGCCCGCATGATGGAGGAGAAGAACCGGGTACGGGCCGCCTCCCATGCCCGCATCCGGGCCTGGCTGGAAGCCCGCACGGGTCGGAAGGTCCCTGTGGACGATCCCCGGCTCTAGCTCCTGCCGCAGCGCGCGGGGCCGGGATGTCCGGCCGTGCCTGTGCGGCGTGCGGCCTCTCCCTTGCGGCGGGGCTGTCTTTTCCTGTGCCGGTTCCCTGTCCGTCCTTTCCCTTGTGGCGTGAGGGGGCGCCGGGCCGTCTCCCTGCCCGGTCCCGGTGGCATCGCTCTCTTTTGCCGCTCCTTGCAGCTGCCCCGTCATGTGCTGTCCCGCCTTGCGGCGGGCTGCCCTCCTGATGGCCGGGCGGGCCTTCGCCGCGCTTGACCAGGCGCGCCGGATATGGGAGACAGGGCTCAGACACTCATTTTTCATCAAAAATTCCTTTGTGGTTTGAGACCTCCCCCTTCAGGGGGAAAAGAGGGATCGACAAGACGGCGAAGCCGATGAAATCCTTTTTCGTACCCCCTCCCTTCAGGGAGGGCCGATCCGCACGGCCCCTATCCGTCGGCCGCGGAGGCGGTAGCCGTTGCCCGCACCAGCGGGCTTACGGATAGCGACAGCGCTTTCATGGGCTGTCTTGCCGCGTAACACATTGCTGTCTTTATCCGTAGCTTCCTGCGTCGCAACGGCTAAAGCTCAGTCGGCGGATGGGGCGACTGTGGATTGAAACATTACATATATACGAGGAAAAATAATGAACGGTCAGAATTACCGTTGCGGCTGGGTGGCGCTCATGGGCCCGCCCAATGCCGGCAAATCGACGCTGCTGAACGGGCTCATGGGCCAGAAGGTGACCATCGTCACGCCCAAGCCCCAGACCACCCGCAACCAGATCGTGGGCATCCTGACGGACGACGATGCCCAGGCCATCTTCATGGATACGCCCGGCCTGTCGCAGGTGCGCGGCCGTCTGAGCAAGACCATGATCCAGGCCGTGTGGCAGAGCCTTGGCCAGGCCGACGTCATCATGCCCGTGCTGGACGCCCACCTGTACATCCGCCATCCCGAATATCTGGACCGCGACCTGGCTCCCGTGGCCGAGGCCCTGGCCAGTGACGAGCGCCCCATGGTGGTGGTGGCCAACAAGGTGGACCTGTTCGCCGACAAGAGCCGCATGCTGCCCCTGCTGACCCGTCTCAACGAGATGTGGCCCCGCGCCGAGATCTTCCCGGTGTCGGCCCTGAACAAGGACGGCCTGCCCGAGTTGGCCAAGCTCATCAAGAAGCAGCTGCCCAAGGGCATCGCCCAGTTCCCCGAAGACCAGATCTCCACCGCGCCGGTGCGCTTCATGGCCGCCGAGATCGTGCGCGAAAAGCTCTTCCTGCACCTGCGTCAGGAAGTGCCCTACGGCATCGCCGTGGAAGTGGAGAACTGGGACGAAGACCCCGAACGTGAGCAGACCATCATCCACGCCGTCATCTATGTGGCCCGTCCCATGCACAAGGGCATGGTCATCGGCCGCGGCGGCTCGGTGCTGAAGCAGGTGGGCATGGAGGCCCGTCAGGACATCCGCGAGCTCATCGGCGGCAAGGTGCACCTGGAACTGTGGGTCAAGGTCCGCGAGAACTGGACGGAAGATACGGCCTTCCTGCGCGAGCTGGGCATGGGGGCCGAATCCCTGTAGAGGAATGCATGATGGATGATTCCGCCTTGCGTGAGCGCTATCTTTCCGTGCTGGATCGGCTGGGCGAGGCCATTGCCCGTGCCGGTCGCAAGCCGGAAGAGGTGCGCCTGATCGCCGTTTCCAAACTGCATCCGGTCGAGGACGTGGCCTGTGTGGCCGCCGCCGGACAGGTGGATTTTGGCGAGAACTATGTGCAGGAGGCCCTGCAGAAACGGCAGGATCTGGTGGCGCAGCCCCAGTGCCGTGACATCCGCTGGCACATGATCGGTCATGTGCAGAGCCGCAAGGCCGCCCAGGTGGCCGGGGCCTTTGCCCTGGTGCACACCCTGGATTCCGTCAAGCTGGCCGACGCCCTGGAAAAGCGCGCCGCCGCGCTGGGCGTGGTCCAGCCCGTGCTGTGCGAGATCAATGTGGGCGAGGAGCCCCAGAAAGCCGGGATCATGGCCGATGCCCTGCCCGAGCTGGAGGAGCATGTGCTGGCCCGTTGCCCCCATCTGGAGATGCAGGGGCTCATGTGCCTGCCGCCCGTCTTCGACGCGGGCGAGGCCGCCCGGCCCTACTTTGCCCGCCTTTACCGTCTGCGTGAGGACATGCGGGCGCGTACCGGCCTGCCGCTGCCCCATCTTTCCATGGGCATGTCCGGCGACTTTGCCGCCGCCGTGGCCGAAGGGGCCACCCTGGTGCGCATCGGCACGGACATCTTCGGTCCCCGTCCGCCCAAGGTCCCCGCGTAACGGATCATCACGAGGATATGAAAGGAGCCTGTCACTGACAGGCTCCTTTTTTATTTCATGGTGTTGGGCCGGAGCGGGGAGGTGGTGAGCTGCAGCCTTTTGCGGTGAAGAGGGCAGGGAGCAGGCTGTGACTTCATACGTTGTCACCTTGCCGCCATGCCGCATCATCGGGCCGTAGGGCAGGCCTGTCCGCCGGGACGGGGCAGGCCCGGGCAAGATCAGGAGTGCCGGGCCTCCCATTCCAGCAGGCAGGCCCCTAGGGGCAGGGCCTGCTGCAGGAACTCCTTGCGGCTCGTCTGGCCGGGGTCATAGGTCAGCAGCGCGGAGCCGGTGACGGCGTTGAATGTGGCGTCCCGGATGCCGGTCCCCTCGCACAGCAGCGTGTGCAGGGCCCCGAACGTGCTGCTTTCCCGGAACAGGGGGTGACGCAGGCGGACACGTCCGTCGCTGAAATGGTGGATACTCCCCAGCAGGGCACGCATGGCGGCTTCCATATCCGTGTTGTCCACGGCCGTCGATGCTGCGGCGCCTGCGGGCAGGGCCTGCACGTCGATGGTCTCCGCTCCGGCCTCGTGCGGAGACGCGGCAGGCAGGAAGGTACGTACGGTCTCGCCCACGGTGGTCTGGCGTTGCAGGAGGCCGGTCAGCAGCTCATCAAGGGCCGGGGCGTCCGTTTGGCGGCAGCCCTTGCCGTCTTTGCCGCTACGGCTCCCCTTCATGCCGCTGCCGTGCAGGGAGCCGCCTCTGCCGCATCCCATGCCTTTGCCGGAGCCGCCGCCTTTACCGCTGCCCAGCCCCTGGCTGAGGGTCTGCAAAAGGCCGCTGCCGGCCAGTCCCTTGCCTGCCATGCCCAGCAGGCCCATGCCGAGTTTCGTCCAGAGCATGTCTGTCGCTCCTTTGCGCCGCCCCTGAACGGCATCATGCCGCCTGCGCCGGTGTGCGTCGTCGGACCGGAAATCAGCGTGATGTCCGGCCTCTCCTGCCATGCCCGAAGCCGTGCCCGCCACGCGGACGGGCAGGAGGACACGGCTCCTCTGTCTGATCTGCTGTCCCGGGCGTCCGCGTCGCCCCATCCGGCTGCTGTCCGTGTCCGCCGTGAGGGCCCTCTCCTCCGCTGTGGTGCTGGCAACGCAGCCGTACGGGACCTCCCTCCATGACCAGGGGCAGCCCCCGGGTCAGGGCCTGGGCCACACGCCGGCGGGCTTCGGCCAGCAGCCGGCAGAACGTGGGCGGAGAGATCTCCATCTGCCGGGCGGCCTCTTCTTGCGACAGCCCTTCGGCATCAGCCAGGCGCAGTGCCTCCAGCATGTCCAGGCCCAGCGTCATGGCGGGCGCGTCGTTCCCTGTGTCAGGGGAGAAGCGTCGGCACGCGGGCTTGGCAGCGATGAGGCGCAATTTTTGCGGTCGCATGGGACATCCTTGATTTGAAATATATTTCAAAATATCGCTGTCGGCAGGGAAGTCAAGGCATACGCGACAGAGGCACTCTTCCGGCGGCAGCCCAAAAAACAAGGGAGCTCCCGGGGGAACTCCCTTGCCGGCCGCGCTGCCGGCGGCCTTTCCTGTTGACGCATGTTGGCGGCCAAGCTATTTTTCCCCCAGCATGCGGCGCAGGGGCTTGTTTTTGTTATCCCTGGCGGCGCATGGCGGCCAGACCCAGCAGGATGGCGCCTGCCTGGGCCACGTTGAGCGAATCGAATTTGCGCGCCAGCGGGATGCGCAGCATCCGGCCGCAGCGTTTGGCCACACCGGGGCGCAGGCCCTTGTCTTCATTGCCCAGCACCAGCACGGCGGGCAGCTGCATGGCGTGTTCGAACGCGTCGGCGGCGTCAGGGCCGCAGCCCGCGCCGTAGATGCTGAACCCCGCCTCTTCGGCTTCGTCCAGCGCATGGGCCAGGTTGGTCACCCGGGCCACGGGCAGGCGTTCCAGGGCCCCGGCAGCCGCACGATGGGCCGCAGGGCCCAGATAGGCGCTGTTGTGGCGGGGCAGGATCACGCCCGCGCCGCCCAGGGCATACAGGGTGCGGCACAGGGTGCCCACATTGCCCGGATCCTGGACCTGGTCCAGGGCCACCACCAGCGGCAGGGGCGCTTCGGCCGCGGCCTGCAGCACGTCCGCCAGATCACGGAAATCCGTGGCCGTCAGGCGCGCCACCACGCCCTGATGGTTGAGCGGCGCGGCATCGTTGCCGTTCTGCTGGGCGGCCTCGCGGCAGAGCCTGTCCAGGGCCGCCTGATCCACCAGACTGAAGCGCACGCCGCTCTGGCGGCACAGCTGCTGCACGTCCTGGGCATCCCGGGTACGCAGGCCTTTTTTGCAAAAGACGAGGTCGATGCGTTGCGGGTCGGTCCGCAAAAGTTCCAGCACGGGCTTCATGCCCGGCAGGAGCGGGGTCTCGGAAGTTTGATTCATGGCGTCTCCATGATTGGGGGCGTTGTTACTGGGAGGGACCGGGAAGAGGTCCCGATCCGTTTTTGTGTACGCAGCTTCCCGGCACATGGCAAGCCGGGGGCACGGGAGTAAGCATGTTCTTTCCTGATTGGTCCGGCAGGGGCCGCGCACGTCTGGGGGTGCTTTGTATTCTGGCCTTCTGTCTGTTGCTGGCAGGCGGCTGCGGCAGCAAACAGAAAAAAGGACAGCCCCTTTCCATGCCGTCCCTCATCATCCCCGGCGACGAGGGCGGCGAGCCTTTGACCCCTACGGAACTGGCCGCCTTCCAGAACACGGCCCGCATCGACCGCGACATCCACAAGGCCTCCATGCCGGACGTCGTCCTGCAATACAAGCACTTCCTGCGCAAGGGGCGCGGGACCATGAGCGTCTTTTCCCGCAATGCCGAGCCCTATCTGGGCTATGCCCGCAAGGTCTTCCGTTCGCGCGGCATGCCTGAGGAACTGGCCTATCTGGCCCTGGTGGAGAGCGGCTACCGGCCCGATGCGGAATCCCGCGTGGGGGCGCTGGGCGCCTGGCAGTTCATGCCCTATACCGGTATGAAATACGGCCTGACCCAGGACTGGTGGCTGGACGAACGCCTGGACCCCTACCGCGCCACCGAAGCCGCCGCCGACTATCTCCAGAAACTGTACGGGGACTTCCGCGACTGGCCCACGGCCATCGCCGCCTACAATGCCGGTGAGGGCAAGATGAGCCGGGCCAAGGAAGGGACGGGCGCCCGGAATTTTTACGAAGTGGTGGAACGCAACCACAAGCTGGACGAAAAAGCCCGCCTGCGGCCCGAGACCGTGCAGTATGTGCCGCGCTTCCTGGCCATGAGCAAGATCATGCGCAACCTGCCCCAGCTGGGCTTCACGCCCGTGGATCAGGACAAGCCCGCCCCGGTCCGTCGTCTGACGGCTCGCCCCGGTACCGACCTCATCGCCCTGAGTCGTGCCTGTGGTTTGAGCTGGGAAAGTTTCCAGAACTACAACCTGCACCACAAGCGGACCATCTCGTCCACCGAGCGTTCCACCTTCGTCTATGTGCCGGTCCAGAACGAGGCCCAGGCCCAGGCCTTCCTGCGTTCGTCATCGGCCTCGGCCTTTGCCAACTGGCGTCCCACCAAAGTGCAGACCTCGTCCGACTCCCTGGCCCGGATCAGCAAGCGCAGCGGCGTACCCCTGGAACGCATCCAGGCCGCCAACCCCGAAAAGAAGAAGATCTACGCCGGGGATACCCTGCTGTTGCCGCGTGGTGTGCCCATGTCGCCTTCGGCCGTGGCCGCGGCGGACGACAACAAGCCCTCGCGGAAAGAACGCTCGTCCGGTCGGGACAGGCAGGAGCGCAACAGGCCCGAACCTTCGGGCGGCGTCTACGTGCTGCGGCCCAACGATACCCTCTACGGCGTGGCCCGGCAGTTCGGCGTTTCGGTCAGCGATTTGCAGGCCTGTAACAATATCGACGACCCCAGCCAGTTGCAGGTGGGCCAGCGCCTGACCATCCCCGGCAAAGGCGGCGCCGCGGCGTCGCGTCCGGCTTCTTCCGAGCGGCAGGCTTCGCCGAAGGGCAAGGCCTCCCGTGCTTCCCGCACCAAGACCTATACCATCCAGGCCGGTGACAGTTTGTGGGGCATCGCCCGCAAGAACGATGTCTCGGTGGAGGATATCAAGCGCTGGAATGACGGGGTCGATGCCCAGAATTTGCGCGTGGGCAGCACCCTGATCGTGGGGGATTAGGAGCATCAGCCATGACAGGCCGGGAAGGGGAGACCTTTCCCGGCTTTTTTATGGCCGAAGAGGGCAGCCGGATACGGACGAACGAGAGGTCCGCTCGTCGCAGGAGGAAGGCGAGGTAGAGTGCTGTCATTGGGAGTTCGCCGCCATCTATGGGCTGGAAGAGGTAGCTGCCAGGGAGGCTTCGCCGGCAGTTTTGTGGCGTTGTATCGGAGGTGCGCGGAAAGGCAGGAAGGTGGATGCATTGCGAGGGCCCCATTCCGGCATTGCCTGTAGCGGGATTTTTTGGGGGCAGTATGTTGCTTGAAAAGAATGCAAACATTTTTATGTGTCTTTTCGGTATGTTGATTGAATAATCAGTCAGCATGGAGTAAATCCACAAAATTTTTTGCGGGAAAATGCTTGACGGTGGGGTCCAAAAGGCGCATAAAGCCGTTCGCGCCAACGAGCCGGCCACGTCCGAAAGGGCGACGGGAAAAGAAATTTTCCCGGATGGCAAAAAAGTTCTTGACGCGGGTTTGAAAATGAGACATAAGTCTCCCTCGCGCCAACGAGTTGCCCCGACGGGGCCGTGAAAAAAACTTTCGCGAAAATGAAAAAAAACTTGTTGACAGCGAAAACGAAGCGGCGTAAACAACTGCTTCGCGCCGAGTGAG